>JBDKJJ010000313.1:0-6503 GCA_039796635.1 Bacteroidota bacterium | reverse complement strand
AATGGAAGAAACATTTCACAAGGATTTGAATTATGTAGAAGAGTAATTGCAATAAATCAGCATTTTACTGTTTTTTTTTTCTTACCAATCGAGCCTTGTTTTTTTATTTTGTCAATATACTCAGGTGAGTAAGGTGTTTTGCAAGCAGTACCACCCATATCTACCTTTACCACTCCTATTCGTTTGCCTGTTTCTATCGCTAATTCTGTTAATTCAGGTATATAGCCACCAACTGAAATTACAAAACTATTCATGGCTTGTTTTACTCTGTTTTGAGCTAAATGAATTTCTTTTTCTATTTTTTTGAGTAAGGATTTTATTTCATTCGTATTTAATTTTTCATCAGGCAATAGCGCTAATAAATTAGCATAAGTTATCCAACCAGCCGAAGCAATATTTTCTGTATCGCTTTTTATCCATTCTAATGCTAATTCATATCCATGATTACTTTCAGCAGCCACCCATGGCACAGTATATTCGCTAATCATCTGCCAATAGGCATTTTTAACCCACTTATTTAAATCAGCTTTTGTCATCTTTTTATCATCTGCAATTAATCCTGCTAAATACATAGCATCCGAATTCCCTGTATCATATAACTCTAGTGATAACTCGTAATTTTTTTTAATCTTCTTTTGAATCTTTTTTAAATCTTGAACTTTCACACCATAGAAAGGTTCTTTAGCGCCATGCTTTAAAAATATTTTCTTTATCGAATCGCTTCCATAAGATTCTAATTCGGCAAGAATTTCTTTTGTAGTCATTTTAATCATTTTAGATGATGAAAGTAAAGAAAATTATTTTACTCTTTCACAAATTCACCTACGCTAATATTTCAGTTTGGATTAGTTGCTTTTGTGTTGTTGTGTTTACATTTACTCTATAAATTTGAAGATGAATGGATAAGTAGTCGTCCCTCAAAAAGTCATTTGAGCTTAGCTGCCATCAAAACAAGAAAAGAAAATGAAATCTGCCGAAAATCCATTCACTTAATCAAAAAACTGGCATTTTATTTTATTGTTCTTTTTCCTAATTTCCAGTAGTTACCTTGCTTTTGGGCTTGGCTAATACAAGGTAATAAAACTAATAGCCCATACATTAATATTTTTCTCATTTGCTTAAATTATAATAGCAGCCCTTTTTGGGCATTGTTGGTATTGTTTAATAAATATCGAATTATAAATGTAAATAAAAAAAGCGGAAGTTTAATTGCTAAACTTCCGCTTATTAATTCTTTAATATCCTTTTTAAAAATTAGGCAACAAACCTCTACCTGCCGCCATACCTGGCCATGGTATTGTTGCAATAATAATGATAATGCCTATTAAGAAAAATATAAATTGCTTTTTGTGTTTTGTTTCATCAGTGGTAGCTTTTTTTGCTACAGCTCTGCCAATATGAATAAATGTAATTCCTATTAACATTCCAAACAAATGTTCCACTACCCAAAATCTTTGTATGCTATCATGCATAGCTGCTGCCATATTTGCCCTAAATGCTTTTACCATATCACTAGTAAAAAAATACATAATTAAGCCCATCAACAATTGCACATCTACAGCAATCATAAAAAATAAACTTACTAAATTATCTTGCTTGCCATATTCCGTTTTGTTGCGCCAACCTGTATAGCTTCTGAATAAAGCTGCTGCTGCTAAAAATAAAATTACCCAGCGCAAAAGGCTATGAAATACTAAAATTGCATTATTTGCATTCATGTGTTTAATTGTTTTATTAATCACAAATGTAGGTGTACATTATTTAATTTTAAAACAAATTAAAGCTAATGCTTTTTTATATTTGTGCCATTATGATGTCAACTTATATCACCGGTTTTTTGGTACTAACCGTTTTAGAATTAGTATTAGGAATTGATAATATTATTTTCATTTCAATAGTGAGTGATAGATTGCCAAAAGCAAAAAAAACATTTGGCAGAAATTTAGGATTGGCTTTAGCCATGTTGCTTCGTATAGCATTATTGTTTGCTATAAATTGGATTGTAAGTTTAGAGAATCCTTTGGTTAATTTATTTGGTTTTTCTTTATCTGGTAAAGATATAATTCTATTGGCTGGTGGTATTTTTCTATTGTATAAAACCACCATGGAAATTCACAAAAAAATGGAAGGCGAAGAAGAAGGTGAAGGCGGCAATGATAAGCCCATTAGTGTAATGAATGGTGTGATTCAAATTACGCTATTAAATATTGTATTTTCTTTCGATTCAATTTTAACTGCTGTTGGATTAGTAACTGACATTAAAAACATGGAAGTAAGAAACATCATCATGATTGGTTCGGTAATAGTAAGTATGATTTTGATGATGATATTTAGCGGCCCAATTGCTGATTTTGTGAACCGTCATCCATCTATAAAAATGTTAGCACTTTCATTTTTAATGATGATTGGCGTATTATTAGTTGGTGAAGCTTTTCATTTTCATGTTGAAAAAGGATATGTATATTTTGCGATGGCGTTCTCATTTATTGTTGAGTTACTTAATCTTCGAATGCGCAAAAAAACTGGTAAGCATTAATCAACAAACTTCTTCAAAAAATACCATTCTTCTCTTTGGAGAAGATAAAGATGAGGTCAGTAATTTGCATTTTTTGAAGAAGTATAATATTTTATAAATCTATCATTATGGCTTTAAGCAGATTCTGGTTAACTATTATTATTGGTTCCATATTATATTTATTCGGTCTGCTCATTACAGGTAATATTTATTCCATTGATTATTTAGTAAATGGGAAAAAAGATGAAACCATTATCGTTGGTGAAAAATATGTAACCCAATTTCCAATTGCATTTCAAGATAGTTTGAAAAAAGTAAGTGATAATAAAATTACTTTATCATCCACTGCAAATAAAACAGATACAAGCTATCAACTCAAAAATAATATTGTAACCATCACCAGCGGCAAACAACAAGCCGATGGAATTTTACCTACTTGTAAAAACACTATTTTCGATATTCTACTTCCGTTAATTGCATACTTAACTTTTTTTTGTGGCATACTTCAATTGTTGATTGATTCAGGTGCTTCAGAAAAAATTGCTAAATTATTTAGTCCATTATTTGTAAAAATATTTCCCGAAGTGCCAGCAAATCATCCTGCTATTTCGTACATGACTTTAAATTTTGCAGCTAATTTTTTAGGATTGGATTCAGCCGCAACACCTTTTGGATTAAAGGCTATGGAAAGTTTGCAAGAACTAAATACTGATAAAGAAAAAGCAAGCAATTCACAAATCATGTTTATGTGTTTGCATGCCGCAGGTTTAACTTTAATTCCAACATCCATTATTGGTTATCGAGCTGCACAAAATGCTACAAATCCAGCCGATGTAATGTTGCCATGCATTATCACCTCATTTGTAGGCACTTTAGCAGCTATGATAATTGTAGGTATTCGTCAGAAAATAAATTTCAAAAGTATTTCATTGTTTGTTTTCATTGGTACTATAATTGGCGCTATTGCAGGCTTATTATTTTATATCAGCAAGCTTGATTTAATTGGTAAAAATCATTTCACTAATAATATTTCAAACGTAATTTTATTATTGATAATATTATTCATTTTAGGTTATTCATTTTATAAAGAAAAAATATTTGCAGATAAAGGAATCAATGTTTTCGATTCATTTGTGAATGGAGCTTCAAACGGAGCAAAAACGGGTGTTACTATTTTTCCTTACATTATAGGTATGTTGGTGGCTATTTCAATTTTCCGAAATAGTGGCGTATTTGAAATTTTATCAAACCTAATTTCAAAATTATTTTTAAGTTTTCATATTAATAAATCAATTGTTGATGCCTTGCCTGTTGGGCTTTTACGACCATTTAGTTCAGGCGGAGCTCGTGGATTTATGTTAGATGCCATGCGAACTTATGGTGCTGATTCATTTACAGGAAGATTGGCTTGTGTGTTTCAATGCTCAGCTGAAACTACCTTTTATGTTATTGCAGTTTATTTTGGTTCAATAAAAATAAAAGATACTCGATACACTTTATCTACTATGCTTTTGGTAGATTTGATTTGTGTAATAGCAGCTATATTTATTTGTGGTTTATTCTTTTTGAAATAACTATTTTTGAATTATGAAAAAAGCAATTTTCCCTGGAAGTTTCGACCCATTTACAAAAGGTCATTTCGATATTGTAAACAGAGCTTTACCATTGTTTGATGAAATAATTATTGGCATCGGAAGCAATACTACTAAGCAATATTTATTGCCTTTAACACAAAGAATTGAGCAAATTGAAATTTTATTTAAAGATAATTCAAAGATAAAAGTTGTAACCTATGAGGGATTAACCACAGCATTTGCAGAAAAAATGAATTGTAATTTTATTGTTCGTGGCATTAGAAATACCATTGATTTTGAATACGAAAAAAGCATTGCCGAAATGAATAAAAAAATGAATCCTAACATCGAAACTATTTTCTTGAATTGCTCACCTGATTTGGCTTCAATTTCATCAACCATTGTAAGAGAAATATTAAAAAGCGGTGGTGATGTAAGTCAGTTTTTACCATAAAAAAAATAGTATAATAAAAAACATTTGCAATTTTTTTATTGTTTTGATTGCTGGCTATGTCTATTCACAAGATACTATTCCAAAGGGAAGGGGGTCAGGCTCTGACAACAGTAATTTTTTTTCAATCACACACTTACCAGCGTTAAATAGAATAGTTCATTATAAATTTTGAAATACGTTTCAAAAAATATGTTTTCCTGAAGGGATTTACTGCAATTGTCAAAATCACACATTTCGAACCACAAAAATAAATTTAGTATTTAGCCAAACCGCCGATTGGAAGCTGATTACAGCCGTAAAACAAAAAAGGGACTTTTGATAATAATTATCAGAAGTCCCTTTTTAGCGGTGTGGACGGGACTCGAACCCGCGACCTCCGCCGTGACAGGGCGGCATTCTAACCAACTGAACTACCACACCTTATTTTGACATACATCAAAATTTGGGACTGCAAAAGTAGAAACTTTTTTTAATTTTCAAATTATTTAGTGAAAAATAAATTTCATTCGTAAATTTGACTCATTCAAAAAATAAATAATTATGACTTTTTTAGATTTCGAAAGACCAATAGAAGAGCTATACAAACAAATAGATAAAACAAATGAAATTGCAGAGAAGACCAAAGTAAATATGGATTCAACTGTAAAAGAATTGGAAGAAAAAATTGTAACTCTTCGAACAAAAATATACAGTGAACTTACTCCATGGCAAAGAGTTCAATTGAGCAGGCATCCTGAAAGACCATATACACTATATTATATCGAACAAATTTGTGATTCATTTATTGAATTGCATGGTGATAGAAATGTAAAAGATGATAAGGCTATGATTGGTGGCTTGGGAATGATTGATGGGCAAAGTGTTATGATTATTGGTCAACAAAAGGGTACAAATACCAAACAGCGTCAGTATAGAAATTTTGGTATGGCTAATCCTGAAGGTTATAGAAAGGCGTTGCGACTAATGAAAATGGCTGAAAAATTTGGTAAACCAATTATTACATTTATTGATACGCCTGGTGCTTATCCTGGATTAGAGGCTGAAGAACGTGGGCAAGGTGAGGCAATTGCAAGAAATTTGTTTGAAATGACTAATTTAAAAGTGCCTGTAATTTGTATTATTATTGGTGAAGGTGCATCTGGTGGAGCATTAGGAATAGGAATTGGTGATAAAGTTTTAATGCTTGAAAATTCATGGTACACTGTTATTTCACCTGAAAATTGTAGTTCTATTCTATGGCGTAGTTGGGACTTTAAAGAAAAGGCAGCAGAACAGTTGAAATTAACATCAAAAGATATGAGTGCTTTCGGGTTAGTTGATGGTGTTATTAATGAACCACTTGGCGGCGCTCATACTAATCCAGAAGAAATGGCTAAAACAATCAAAAGTGTAATTCTGAAAAACATTGATGAGTTATCAAAAATATCTGTAGAAGAAAGGATTAATCAGAGGATTGAAAAATTTGCATCAATGGGTGAAGTAAATGAAAATTAAAATTATTCAATGTGATTAATCAACTAAAGAATTATTATTATCGAAAAAAAATCAAAACTGTAATTGATGAGGCTCGAAAAGTTAATCATCGAAAAACAGACTTAGGTGAATGCAAAAGCATCGGAATTTTATTTGATGCTACAGAAGAATATTCCTACACTTCAGTTGAGCATTTTGCGGATAGATTAAAAATTAAAGACATTGAGTTTTTGGGATTTATTAATATTTCAAAAAAGAAATTAGGTCAAAAAAATATACCCTTCAATCATTTTTTAGCAAGTGATGTAAATTGGTATGGAATACCGAATAATAGTTTAGTTGATAAATTCATGCAAAGGCATTTTGATTTGTTACTTAACTTATCTGCTAATAATAATCAAAGTGAAATGGTTTTAGATTTTATTATGGCAAAAAGCAATGCTTCATTCAGAGTTGGAGAGTACAAAGAAGGAAAAGAATATTGTTA
>JBDKJJ010000312.1:0-3214 GCA_039796635.1 Bacteroidota bacterium | reverse complement strand
GTTTTGAAATTACATTTTGATAAAAATATAAACTTCCTTTAAAGAATAAGTTGATTGGATTATAATTTAAAAAAGCATTTTTTGATTTAAAATGAATAGCATTTCGGTGTTGAATTGAGTTTTCATTTATAAAATCTTTTTTTTCTATCAAACTTAAATCAAATGATTTTGATGATTGAGATTTTGCAACCAATGAAGTGAACGCAAACAATATAATTAAAAATGTTTTTTTCATTTTTCTAATTTTGCGTTAGATGGTATTTGATAGCTAAAATAAGTACTTACAGCGCTTTCGTCCCATTTTATTTCAGAATATAAAGTTTTATTAATAGTTGTATCTTTTGAAGTATTGTAAATAATTTCAGTGGTTGATGTTGGAAAATTTACATTGCCAATATTTTGATAACCACTATAATAAACCTTACGTTTTATTTGACCCTTTGTATCAATATAACTCATATAAATTGGATTTTGATTTCGATGTACCAATTTTATTTTTTCAATATCACCTTTTTTTGCAGGTTGATTTGATTTCCATTCAGTAATCACCATATCTTTTTCAAATGAAGTTTTGTTGATAGAATAATTCATTTTTTTTAATCCTAAATCTGAGGTTTGATGACTCAAGAAATAGAATAGTTGTGATGATTCAATACTATATGCAAAATTTTGTTTTTGAATAATTGTATTTTGAATTGGATTGTAAATATTTAGTTCGCCTTTATTGTTAGTTATAACTAAATATTCTAAAGGATATGTAAAATGGGTAATCATTTTTGAAGCTACATTATCATAAAATAAATCAGCTTTCATCATACCTGAAACACCATTGTGAACTTGACGAATCACCATTTTTGTCATTACTTTTTTGATGACACTATTCTGGCCTGAAATGATTGATAAAGGGAATATGATAATAGCTAAAATGAAAATAAATTTAAAAAATCGCATTATTGTATTTAATGTTGATGAAGCAAATATATAAAATCAGTTGAACGCATTATTTTAGTTTTTATAAAATTGTATTACTTTTAACCAAACCTTTTCAATTATGAGTTACAAAAGATTGTTTGATATTTTTCCGCATCAATTACAATATCATGCTAAGCCTGATAGTTTAGCTGCTAAAGAAAATGGTGTTTGGAAAACCTTTAGTACAAAGCAAGTGGTTGATACCATTGAACAACTTACAACTGGTTTGTATTTTAATTTAGGTTTGCGAAATCAAGATACAGCTGAGGCAAAACAAAAAATTGCACTCATTAGTAATAATCGCCCTGAATGGAATTTTGTAGATAATGCATTGCAGCGATTAGGTGTAATTAATGTACCTATTTATCCTACCATTACGGATGAAGAAATGCAATTTATCTTCAATGATTCACAAATAGTATATGCATTTGTGAGTGATGATAAACTGTACAAAAAAGTAAAAGGTATTATGCCTAATGTTCCTTCTTTAAAGGAAGTTTATACATTTAACGAAGTTGATGGAGCTCTTAATTGGAAATCACTTTTAATTGAACCATCAGCAGACCAAAAAGAAATAATTGATTTAATAAGCGCTGGAATTCGTTATGAAGATTTAGCTACCATAATCTACACAAGTGGTACTACAGGCAAACCGAAAGGAGTTATGCTAAGTCATAAAAATATACTTTCTAATATTGAATCTTGTGTTCCGATATTACTAAAACCCTTAAATGATAATGATAGAGCGTTAAGTTTTTTACCACTATGTCATGTGTTTGAACGAATGGTAAGTTATTTATTAATGACAGAAGGAATTAGTATTTATTATGCTGAAAGTATGGATACAATTGCAGATAATTTGAAAGAGGTAAAACCAAATGTATTTACAACAGTACCAAGATTGTTAGAAAAAGTATTTGATAAAATAATGGCGAAGGGCGCCGAACAAAAAGGTTTTAAAAAGAAAATTTTTGATTGGTCAGTGCAATTAGGATTACGCTATGAGCATGATAGAAAAAATGGTTGGTGGTATCATTTGCAGTTAGCAATAGCTGATAAATTAGTGTTTACCAAATGGAGAGAAGCTTTGGGAAGTAATGTGAAAATTGTTGTTTCTGGTGGAGCTGCTTTACAACCTCGATTGGCAAAAATATTTACTGCAGCTGGTGTTCCAGTTGTTGAAGGTTATGGCTTAAGTGAAACTTCACCTGTAATTGCAGTGAATCGTCCTGAGCCTTTTGGTGCTTGTTTTACAACGGTTGGTCCTGTAATTGATGGCGTTCAATTAAGAATTGCAGCTGATGGAGAAATTTGTGTAAAAGGCGATAATAACATGATGGGCTATTACAAACTTCCAGAAAAAACGGCTGAAGTAATTGATAGTGATGGCTTTTTCCATACGGGTGATATTGGAGAATTAGTGAATAATAAATTCTTGAAAATTACAGATAGGAAGAAAGAATTATTCAAAACAAGTGGTGGTAAATATGTTGCTCCTGCTGCTTTAGAAAATAAGTTGAAAGAATCCGTTTACATTGAACAGGCAATGGTTGTAGGAGAAGGTGAAAAGTTTGTAGGTGCGTTGATTATTCCAAATTATTCGGAGCTGAAAAATTATTGTAAAACGAACAATATTGCTTTTCAATCAGATGAAGATTTAACCAATAACAAAGACGTTCAAAAATTATACAGAGGAATTATTGATGAAATGAATAAAAATTTCAATCATGTTGAACAGATTAAAAAATTCCGATTGTTGCATACAGAATGGAGCATTAATGGCGGTGAGCTTACTCCTAAATTAAGTATGAAACGTAAAGTAATAAAGGAGCGTTGTCAATTGTCAATTGAAAGTATGTATCGAAAAAATACAAATTTATAATTCTTACGTTTCAACTTCGTCAACATAAAAACAACTTTGATTTACTGCGATTGATAGGCGCTTCAACCGTTGTTGTCAATCATGCTTATCCATTACTTACAGGTAAAGTAAACCATGATTGGTTGGAAAAATTAACTGGTACTTTAGGAACAGGAACTTTTGTTTTAGATATTTTTTTTGTGATAAGTGGTTATTTAATCACACAAAGTTTATTGTCAAAAAATAATGCAGTTGATTTTTTTAGGGCAAGATGCAAGCGCATATTTCCAGCATTATTCGCAAGTTTAATTCTTTCGGTTTTTGTAGTAGGATTTTTAGCCACTCAATTATCAGCCAATGAATATTTTAAGAATGCTGATA
>JBDKJJ010000311.1:0-4113 GCA_039796635.1 Bacteroidota bacterium | reverse complement strand
CCAACTTGATTGCAATAAAAAATTGGAATGTTGTATGCTTCAGCATTCGCTTTCAGTACACGTTTGCGATCTTCAGCATGTTCATAATCAAATGGTGAAGCCGACAAATTCAAAATCATTTCTGGTTTGAATTTCATCAATTCATCCATTGGGCAAATGGTGTAAAGCGGATTGTTATTTCCTAAATTCCATAAATCTTCACAAATAGTAACAGCTATTTTTTTGCCTTTGTATTCAACTATTTCAAACGTTTTGTTCGGTTCAAAATATCTGTTTTCATCAAACACATCATAGGTTGGCAACAATGTTTTGTGAATTATTTTTTTGATTTCGCCATCTGCTAAAAAATAAGCTGAATTAAATAAATCTTTTCCTTCAACTTTTGGATTACGACTTGGAGCACCCACCAACACAGCAATTCCAGCAGTGTGAGATTTGATTTCATCAATTGCATTTTCACAACGCTGTATAAAATCTTCAAACTCTAAAAAATCCCTTGGCGGATAACCACACAAGGCTAATTCACTAAATAAAACAATTTCAGCACCTTGTGATTTTGCTTGATGAATAGCATCCACAATTTTTTTTGTGTTGCTTTCAAAATTGCCAATGTGATAATTGAGTTGAGCTAATGCTATGTTCATGTAATAAATTATGGATGGCTAATTACATACAAATAAATTTGATGCTTTTCGGCATCTGTAATTTTTGCTTGAGGTTGCATCCAATCTAATACTTTCGACCACTGTGCATCGGTTTTAGTAGATGGAGCATATAATTTATGACAAGCGCTACATTTTGTTTCAAACAAATTTTTACCAATTGCCAATGTATTTACATCTACAGCCGCATCTTTTGATTTTACTTTAGCCACGTTGGTTTCAGTAGGTTCGTATAATTTCACAGTACCACAAGCACTTAATACTAATGCCGCAGCAATTATCAGATTTTGTTTTTGAAATAATTTCATGATGATAAAATTTTGATACCACAAAGTAACAAAGCCAAATTGAATTTTAGTAAAGTTGAAGAAGGTTATTGTAGAAGTTGTCTAAAGTCAATGTAAGAAAAATGCTCGAAATGTTTAATATTAAATGCGTTCAACTCCGATGGCATCATGCATTTTAAACCCCATCGGGGTTTCATGTTTATAGAAAAAATTAGGTGAGTGAATTTATTCGACCCCAACGGGGTCGCATGTTTCTTCTTTACATCTCGTTGCTATAAACATCTGATGGCTATGCCATCATGAAAATCAAAATCCATTTCAATTTCTATAAACATACAACCCTTCCAAGTTTGGAAGGGTCAAACAACTTCGTTTTAATTCTTTCCTGTAAATTCACTTCAGCTTTCTATCTTAGCTTTTTAAATTAAATAACCGCTGAGGTTCATGTATTTACTATAACTGTTCGGAACATTTTTATATCGCCCCAAAACGGGGCTTTAGCGCAGGACTTTATTTATTTCCTACCAATATTTTATCACTACGTGATTTGATTTTGAACAATTGCTATTAATTTTTCTTCCGATATTAAATCACTACGTGATTTGATTTTAGCTCCTTTAGGAGCTTAATATTGGTAGAAAAAAATAAGAAATATTTTCAAAGCCCCATCGGGGCGGAATATAAAATGTTCCCGAAATTGTTTGTTTAAAATGCGAAAACATATTGCCAATGATTCTACCGATATTTCATTTTAAGCATCTATGATGAGCAGGCAATTGCTAATGATTTAGCATCAATTACTTAATCAACTCACATGGATTCAAACCTACCACTTTTTTAAAGGCAGTACTAAAATGGCTCATATTGGAATAACCAATTTGTAAGGCTACATCTTTTACAGATGATTGTTGTGTTTTTAACAAATGTGCTGCATGCTTCATTCGCTCTTCCTGAAAGCATTGATAGATAGTGGTTCCGTAGATTTCTTTAAACCCACGTTTTAAATAATTTTCATTAATGCCAACTCGTTTTGATAAAGTTTTTATGGGAACGGCTTCTTGCAATTGGCTTAATAAAATTGCTTTTGCTTCCGCTATTTTTAATTTATCTTCTTCTCGTAACCAATTATTATTTTGAATTTCTAATTGCTCTAAAGTGATACAAGAATGTATGCAAGTTACTAACTCTGCTGCTTTACCCATTAACCACAAATTAAACCAATCGCCTTCCAATTTGCTTTGCGCAATTTGATAAATTATCATTTGAGTATCGGTACAATAAATTCGTTCTAATTTATTTTTATCCTTTAATAATTCTGTAAGTCGGTTAAAAATAAATGCTGATTGTGGTTGGTTTAAAATCTGAAATTCAAATACAAATTTCTTTTGTTTAATAGATTTTTGAACTGATTGCTGAACTGCTTCAAACATCAACTGTTCACATGCCGAAGGATGAACAATGTATTGCAACACAATTTCATTATCCGATTTTTTTTCAATCATTAAATTGAAATCATCTTCCGTATTTTTTTCAATTAAAAAATTACGTTTTGAAAAATGAATTGGGTAATTCAGTTCTACATTTAGAGATGATATTTCATTGATATGGTTCAAATGTGAAGATATAATTATTGAATAGTAAGTGAAATTTTTCGTCCTAATCCATATTCAATTAATTTGTATAAAGTTGATAATTGAATATCACTGTGTCCGTTTTCAATACGTGAAATAAAACTTTTTTTTGTGCCTGTTTTTTCAGCTAATTGCTGTTGAGTTAATGAAGCCAATCTACGCTCTTCTTTTATTATTTCACCAATTGCAAATGCTTTAGCTTTAATTTCAAAATCAGTACGTTTAGCTGAACCGATAGCACCATAACGGCTATCTAAATGTTCATCAAATGTTGTAATAGTTTTATTTTTTGCTTTCATCTTTTATTCCTTTTATTTTTCTATCAAAATATTCGTTCATTATTTTAGTAGCCTTTTCTATTTCTGTTGTAGGTGTTTTCTGTGATTTTTTTTGAAACCCATTAAATAATACAACTACTTTACCTTCATCGAAACAACAAAATATACGATAAATATTACCTTGAAATTCAACTCTTATTTCATACAGTCCATTTGTTCCTTCCATGTGCTTGAAAAATTTTTGAGGTATTCTTTCAGCAACTGTAATAACAAATAAAACGTGGTCTATTTTTTCTTTTACCTTCTCTGTTTGCTCCTCAAAAAAATCTAGAAAATAATTTTTGAAATAAATAATTTGCCTAACACTATCCATTTGTTTCAATTTTCAAAGTTAACTAATAATGGAACATAAAAAAGAATAATTTTTTAAATTATTCTTACATTTTTACTCTCATTGGTCTTAACTCCAAATCAACTGGTAAAATATTTTCAGGCGTTTGTAACAAATGAATAATTGATGCCGCAATGTCTTCGGGCATCATCATATCATCATTTAAAGTAACCGAAGGATAATTTTTAAAGAATTCAGTTTTCACTGAACCAGGATAAACACAACTTACTTTTACATTATATTTTCTAGTTTCTTTAAATAAACTTTGAGAAAAACCACGAACTGCAAATTTAGTTGCACAATAACCAGTAGCCTCAGGAAGACCTTGTGTACCGGCAATGGAAGAAATATTTATAATATGACCTAATTTATTTTTTTGCATCAATGGAAGCACTGCTTTACAACAAATAAAAGTTCCTTTCACGTTGGTATCAAACATTTCTTCCCATTCATCCAAAGTAATGTCTTCCATCATTTTAAAATAACCTAAGCCTGCATTGTTAACCAAAATATCAATTTGCTCACCAAATTTTTCAATGGTTTTATTGTAAGCCACAGCTACTTCATCTAAACTTCTTACATCACATTTTATAAAAATAAAGTTAGAATGTACAATGGCTGGTGCTATTCTGCCCCAACCTGCTACTTTAACACCTTTTTCTAAAAGTGCCTCAACAGTTGCTCTGCCAATCCCTTTACTAACGCCTGTTACAACGGCTGTTTTATTATGTAGTTCCATTTTTAATCTGAAATTAGTTTATAAAAGTAAGATATTAAGCGGTAACAATTATTAATATTTATTTGTTTAGGTTTGATGATTGAATTAATTGAAAAATATTTTTGAGTTACAAATTTATGGAAGAA
>JBDKJJ010000310.1:0-7025 GCA_039796635.1 Bacteroidota bacterium | reverse complement strand
AGTAAGCCATTTGTTATTGAATGGATTATTTTTAAAATAGTATTTATCTTTTACATAGCCTGCATCAAAAAAAGTTTTTAGATATACATTAAATGGTTGGTCGTCTATTTTTTTAATGGGCGATTGCAATCTGTATTTAATGATTTGATATTTTATTTCATTACGAAATAATCCAAAATGTTGTCCATCAATTACATAATATTCATACCCTCGAACAAAATCATAACCATAGCCAAATGCACGTTGTAAATTATATGGTTGTATGCTAGGCAATGATGATTTTAGTTTAATAGAATTATATAAAAATAATTTATTACCAAGCTTTGAATATTTGCTGAGCAACAATGTGGCTTCGGTCATTTTAATATTATCTGATGGTAGCAAACCCCATCGGGTAGCCGCAAATGTAAGTATATAACCTTTCAACGGATATGCTTTTACATTGCGATGATCTAATTCAAAAATATATTTAAGCAAGCCATATTGTTGATTTGTTTTTTTATCTAATAAATAATCAGGTGCTGTTGTTGCCAATGTATCAGCAATATGAGTAGCTGTATAATTCATTTCAAATGAATGACGGAGATAAATTTTAGGCCTATACCGAAATATTGCTCCTACTTGAAATCGTTCACGAATGAATTGAGAATAATCTTTTAAAAACAATTGTTTGTTGTTAAAAGTTAATGATGCTACTTCTTTATTTTGATAATAGCCTGAATACAATACCAAGCCTTTTTGTAATTTTTTATCAATATACGGAAACTCGTATTGAAAGCCAAGCTGCCTAGTGTAGCCTGTTTGAGCAATAAGTGTCAAGGTTTCGTTTCTACCACGAATGTTACGTTTCAATAAGGCAATTCCTGCATTTAATCTTTTTAAATCATGATGCTGTTCAACCCACCATACGTTAAAATTTCGGTCGGCAATTTCCATGATTGGTAATGGATAAGTGTACCATCGTTCAGCAACAGTGACTTTTAAACGTATTGAATTTTGAGTGCTATCAAAAATATCAATAGATGTTTTATTGAATAAAAATGTATTGAATAAATTATTCTTACTGCCCTCAATTTTTTCTTTTAATGCAGTGTAACTAAGTGAATCGTTTTCTTTAAACAACAACTCACGAAGAATGATAAATGATTTGGTTTTTTTATTTCCTGTTACCTCAATTTGCGTTATTACAAATAAGCTATCAGAAGCAAATAAAAATTGAGTCTCGATTAAAAAGAGAATGGAAAGTGCAACAATATTTTTCAATTACACAAAATATTATTTTGGTAAGCGACTAATAAAATTATCTAAAATAGCATTAAATTCTTCAGGCACTTCCATCATTGGTGCATGGCCACATTTATCAATAAAATGCAATTCTGATTTATCAATTAATCTATTAAACTCTTCACCTACAAAGGCTGGTGTAATGGTATCATCTTTACCCCAAATTAATAAAGTAGGTAATTTTATTTGCTCTAAATCATCACGTAGATTGTGGCGAATAGCTGATTTAGCAGTAGCAATAATTTTAATAGCTTTAATTCTATTATTCACTATTTCAAATACTTCATCAATCAATTCTTTAGTTGCCTTATTAGGGTCATAAAAAGTATGCTGTGTACGTTCTTTAATAAAATCATAATCACCACGTTTAGGAAATGATGTACCTAAAGCGCTTTCAAACAATCCACTACTACCAGTAAGTATTAAAGCTTTTACTTTTGATTGGTATTTCATAGTGTATAATGCAGCAATGTGACCACCTAATGAATTGCCTAACAATATGAAATTGTTTAAATTCATCTGCTCAATAAATTCATGCGTATATCTTGTTAAACCTCCTAACGAGGCTTCAAACACACTCATTTCATATATAGGTAATAAAGGAACAATTACACGATATTTAGTTTTATAATGTTCAATTTGGTCTTTATAATTACTTAAAGCGCCAAACAAACCATGAAGTAAAAGCATTACTTCCCCTTGCCCTTCTTCAACATATTTGAATTTATCAATTGTTTTAATTTCGTAACTCATATCAAATAAAGTTTAGGTTTAGATTGCATAAAAGTAATAAGCCTATTTTAAAAACAAAAAAATAGCGGCTTAATTTTCAATAATAAAAAATTTTGCTGTTTTGATTTTTAAATTATTTTTGTTGCAACATTAAATCATTAAAAACTAAAAAAAAATTATTTAACAGTGGACAACAATTACGGTGAAAAGCGAATGAATGACAGTGTTTACTCTTTAAAATTTAGAGCAGGTAAACGTCGTACGTATTTTTTTGATGTACGCAGTACTCGTGGAAATGATTATTTTATTACTTTAACAGAAAGTACAAGGCGCAATGATGGTGATGGATACGAGCGTCATAAGATTTTTTTATACAAAGAAGATTTTAATGAATTTATGAGTTTGTTGAATCAAACAGTAGATCATGTAAAAACTAAATTAATGCCTGATTATGATTATGAAGAATTTGCACGACGCAGATTAGAAGCTCAAAAAGCTTGGGAAGAACAACAAAGAAATGGTGGCATTCCTTCAAATGCTCCTTCACCATCGGCTGATGATGACCATAGTGATGTAGATAAATGGTAAGAGCCTTATTTATAAAATATTAAAAAGGAAAGATAAATTGAATTTGTCTTTCCTTTTTTTATTGCGCTTATTTCAGTTTCTTTGCACCCCGAAAAAGTTATTGGTGTTTGGTGATTAGTCATTAGTGAAATCATTTCCATTTCTGAATTAACCAATGTATAATCACTATCAATCATCAACTATAAATAATCAATCAATAAATCGTAAATAATCATGGCACTTCAATGCGGAATAGTAGGCTTACCCAATGTAGGAAAATCAACTTTATTTAATGCACTAAGCAATGCAAAAGCACAAGCAGCTAACTTTCCTTTTTGTACTATCGAACCTAATATTGGTGTGATTACGGTGCCTGATGAACGCTTAACAAAATTAGCTGAATTAGTAGTGCCTGAAAAAATTCAACCTACTACAGTTGAAATAGTTGATATTGCTGGTTTAGTGAAAGGTGCATCAAAAGGCGAAGGATTAGGAAATATGTTTTTGGGCAACATACGCAGTGTTGATGCCATTTTGCACGTAATTCGTTGTTTTGAAAATGACAATGTAATTCATGTTGATGGTAATGTAAATCCTGTAAGAGATAAAGAAATTATTGATTTTGAATTGCAATTAAAAGATTTAGAGAGCATTGATAAAAAAATTCAGAAAACTGAAAAATTAGCTAAATCAGGCAATAAAGAAATGTTGGAATGTTATGAAGTTTTAACTCGTTTCAAGAAACATATTGAAGAAGGAAAATCAGCTCGTAGCTGCCCATTGGGTGAGTTGGAAGTGAAACACATTGAAGATTTGCAATTGCTAACAATAAAGCCTGTGATGTATGTATGCAATGTGGAAGAAGGAAATGTACTAACAGGAAATGCTCATACAAAAGCTCTTGCTGAAAGTGTAAAAAATGAAAATGCAGAAATCATTTTAATAAGCGCCGCTATTGAAGCCGATATAGCTGAATTAGAAAGCTATGAAGACAAACAAGCTTTTTTAGCTGATTTAGGCTTGAAAGAACCTGGCGTAAATCGTTTGATTAAATCGGCATACCATTTATTAAATTTAGCAACTTACTTTACTGCAGGTGTAAAGGAAGTAAGAGCTTGGACAATTAAAAAAGGATTTACAGCACCGCAGGCTGCTGGTGTAATTCACTCCGATTTTGAAAAAGGATTCATCAGAGCCGAAGTAATTAAATATATTGATTTTGTTACTTTGAAATCTGAAGCCGCTTGCCGCGATGCCGGTAAATTAGGCGTTCAGGGCAAAGATTACATTGTAGAAGATGGCGACATTATGCACTTCCGCTTTAATGTTTAATCTACTTCTTCTCAATTATATTAATTAAATTAGTGGTTGAAAATCCTTCCACTAATTTAATAATTTCAACTTTTCCACCATTTTGTTTTACTTCTGAAGCACCAACTATTGTGCTTTCATTATAATCTCCGCCTTTTACTAAAATATCAGGATTAATTCGTTTTATTAATTCTAATGGAGTGTCTTCATTAAATAAAATAACGCCATCAACCATGTGTAATGCCGCTAACTGAAGCATTCTTGATTGTTCATTTCTAACGGGTCGGCTTTCACCTTTTAATCTTTTTACTGATGCATCTGAATTTAATCCAATAATTAGCTTTCCATGCAATTGCTTTGCTTGACATAATAAATCTAAATGCCCATCATGTAACAAATCAAAACATCCATTAGTAAAAATAATAGGATTACTTTTAAAACGCCACAGAAACAATGTTTTATCTAAATTTTCAGAAGTTAAAAACTTATGTTGAATATACTCATGATAAGATGTAGGATGCCAACGCATAAAATATTTTTTTTACAAAGTAAACAGAAAAAATTAATTTAAAAGAAATGTGATTTACGTTATTTGCATCTGAAACAAATAAACATGACTGACGAATATTTTATGCAACAGGCTTTGAAAGAAGCCCAAAAAGCGTTTGAAGATGATGAAGTACCTATTGGAGCAATTGTAGTTTGTAATAATACCATTATTGGTAGAGGCTATAACCAAACTGAAAGATTGAAAGATGCCACCGCACATGCCGAAATGATTGCCATTACAGCGGCAGAGAATTATTTAGGTAATAAATATTTGCATGATTGTACATTGTACGTAACCATTGAACCATGTGTAATGTGCGCAGGTGCATCAGCTTGGACGCAATTAAGCAGAGTTGTATATGGTGCTACTGAAGAAAAATTTGGCTTTACAAGAATTGAGAAAAACTTACTTCACCCTAAAACATTAGTTACCAAATTTGTGTTACAGAACGAGTGCTCAGATTTAATGAAAAAATTTTTTCATCAAAAAAGAAATTAATACAACATGAACAATAAAATTATTTACATCACTGGCGCTACATCAGGCTTTGGCAAAGCAATTGCCGAAAAATTTGCAGCTGCAAATTTCAATTTAATAATTTGTGGAAGAAGAAACGAAAGATTAGATGCATTGAAAAATGATTTAGAATCGAAATTTAATATTCAAGTTTTTACATCATGCTATGATATTCAAAATAGAAATGAAGTAAAGGCTGCTATTGATACAATTCCGAATGAATGGAGAGCAATTGATATTTTAGTTAATAATGCAGGATTAGCAGCTGGTTTAAGTGAAATTCAGAACGGCGATTTTAATGATTGGGATACGATGATTGATACCAATGTAAAGGGATTACTTTATGTAACTAGATTGATAAGCCCCTTGATGATGGAACGAATGCAAGGTCATATTTTCAATATTGGTTCAATTGCTGGTAAATATGTTTACCCAAAAGGAAACGTTTATTGTGCTACCAAACATGCTGTAAATGCCTTAAATGAAGCCATGAGAATTGATTTGTTGCCTTACAATATTAAAGTAACTGCAGTGCATCCTGGCGCCGCCGAAACTGAATTCTCTTTAGTAAGATTCAAAGGTGATGAGCAAAAAGCAAAATCAATTTATGAAGGATTCATTCCATTATATGCTGATAATATTGCTGATATAGTTTGGTTTTGTGCTAATCAACCAGCACATGTTTGCATTAATGATTTGGTTGTAACACCAATCACACAAGCAAATTCACATCATTCAAGAAAAAATAATTAATAAAAAATAAAATGAAAATAGGAATAGTTTGCTATCCTACATACGGCGGAAGTGGCGTTGTTGCTACTGAATTAGGAAAAGCATTAGCAGATAAAGGACATTTTGTTCACTTCATTTCATACAAACAACCTGCAAGATTAGAATCATTTCATGAACGAATTTTTTATCATGAAGTATCTGTAAATAATTATCCATTGTTTGATTACCCACCTTATGAATCAGCTTTAGCAGGTAAATTGGTAGATGTGATTGAACATGAAAAATTAGATATACTTCATGTGCATTATGCAATACCACATGCAGCAGCAGCTTATATGGCTCAGCGCATATTGGCTTCAAAAAACAAATGCATTCCTTATATCACAACATTGCATGGTACTGACATTACATTAGTTGGTAAAGATGAAACATTTGGCCCATTAGTAGCTTTTTCAATTAATGAATCAAATGGAATCACTGCGGTTTCAGAAGATTTAAAAAATGAAACTTTTGAAAATTTTGAAATCAACAAAGAGATAAAAGTGATTCCGAATTTTATTGATTTGAAAAGATTTAAAACTAGCAACAAAGAGCATTTTCGTAAAGCTATTGCACCTAATGATGAAAAAATATTAATACACACTTCTAATTTCAGAAAAGTAAAACGAGTTGAAGATGTAGTATATATGTTTGAAAATGTGGTAGAGAAAATTCCTGCAAAATTATTGTTAGTGGGTGATGGTCCTGAACGCCATCATATTGAGCAACTTTGTAGAAGTTTAGATTTATGCGAACATATTCGTTTTTTAGGCAAGCAAGATGCTTTGGAAGAATTATTAGCTTTAGCTGATTTATTTATTTTACCGAGTGAATATGAAAGTTTTGGATTGGTAGCATTAGAAGCCATGGCTTGCAAAGTACCTGTGATTAGTAGTAATGCAGGAGGTTTGCCTGAAGTTAATATTCATGGTAAAACAGGATTCACTGCAAATGTGGGTGATATAGATGCTATGAGTGAATATGCTCTTAAACTTTTAACTGATAAAAATTTATTAACTGAATTTAAAGAAAATGCATTGCAACAAGCTAAAAATTTTGAGTTAAGTAAAATATTGCCATTGTATGAAAAATACTATGAAGAAGTTTTGAAAAACTTTAAAGCAGATTGCAAATAAAAAAAAGTGAAAAAATAATTTTTTTACAAAATGAAGTTATTATCTTTGCCGTCCCTTAAACGGGATTTGGAATAAATAATTTCAAATTCGAGGTGTAGCGTAGCTTGGTTATGCGTCCCGATTGAATCGGGAAGGTCGCAAGTATCGCTTTAAAAGTT
>JBDKJJ010000309.1:0-14200 GCA_039796635.1 Bacteroidota bacterium | reverse complement strand
GATTTTCTATGTCATTTGATGGGGTATTTAATGTAGCACCACAATTCGATTGTTCAATAAAAGACTGGATAAGAATAAGCGAAACACCAGATGGATTTTGGTATAGGGCTAATGATTTTCCTATCAATTGGCTCTCAAATAATTTGTACCCACATTCAGATTCTGTTTGTGTGGGGGGGGGCTTTTATACACATCAAATGACAAACAAAAGAGAAATAATAGAAGGAAAATTAACAAAGCCTTTGATAGCCGACCATCATTATCAATTTAGCATTTATGTACAACTGTTTGATAAAATACCATGGAATGATGTAGGTAAAATAGCAGGTAGTAATAGTTTTAGTGCTGTGTTTACCAATTCGGTTATAGCATATACTGATTTACCAAATTATACCCCACAGGTACAAATAAATACAATGGTAACTGATACACTCAATTGGGTTTTGTTGCAAGATACCTTTATGGCTAATGGAGGCGAACAGTATATAAGCATAGGTAATTTAAAGCCTGATAGCCTTACACAGTTTCAGTTGGTAAAAACAATAAATGCATCATTGCCGGAAATATCGTATTACTTTATGGATGATGTAAGTTTGATAGATTTGGACGATACAACTAGTGGAACAGAGCAAATAGCTAATAGTATAAGGCAAATAACAATTTATCCTAATCCAGCCAAAGAGTCAATAGTCATAAGTAGTATGTCATTAGTAAATACAATAGAAGTAACGGATTTGTTAGGGCAAAAACAAAATATTATAGTTGAAAGACTAACTACTAATGACTTACAACTAACAACTAATAACTTGCCTTCAGGTATTTATTTTATCAAAGTCACCGATTTAAAAGGGGATGTGAGTGTAGTTAAGTTTGTGAAAGAGTAAATCCAAATGCATTTCAAAGAAATGAAAAAGGCAGTTAAAATTTTAACTGCCTTTATTATTTTGCTTTTAAATCAAATTTATGAATAGCTGTAATTAAATGATTCTGCATTTCTTCAATAGAATCTGTAATTAAAAAAAGTCTATCGTCATCTATTGAAATAGTACCTTCTAATTTCATTTTTTCAATGTAATCAATCAATTCTTTATGGAATTGTTTATCAAAAATCACTATAGGAAATTCGCTAATTTTTTTTGTTTGAATCAATGTAAGTGCTTCAAAAAATTCATCTAAAGTACCGAAGCCGCCAGGCATTACAACAAATGCATAGGAGTATTTGAGCAATAATGTTTTACGAACAAAAAAATACTTTATATCTACCGAGTAATCTACATAAGGATTGGGTTCTTGTTCGAAAGGAAGAATAATATTACACCCAACAGACTTCCCTCCCACTGATTTAGCACCTTTGTTGGCTGCTTCCATAATTCCAGGGCCACCGCCTGTCATTACCGTGAACCCAAGTTTTGCAACTGCGGCTCCTACTTCTTCAGCTTTTTTATAATATGGATGATGAGATGGAAAACGTGCTGAACCAAACACAGTTACACAAGGCCCTGTGCTATGTAATTTTCTGAATCCTTTAATAAACTCAAGCATTACTTTGAAAGTAAAAATTAACTCTTTCAACCGAGATTGAGGTCCTTCTAAAAAATTAATTTCACTTGATGGTTTCAGTTTAGTTTCAGGCATGATGGTCTTTTTATTAATCTTTAAACTCTTTTTATATCAGGTGTTTTTCGTTTTGATAACATTAATGGTACGCTTTCCACTTCTACAAAACTGCTATCTAAACCAAACATTCTATCTTCATGATACGAAAAGTTTTTAATGATATAATACGTTTCTAAAATGAATTTTTGATAAGCTGGCAATGAATTTTCATAGCTCAAATATCTATCAATAATTACATATCTCACATCGCCTTTAATTCCATATTTTTGAATGGAGGGATGACGGCTCATTACGTCAACTTCGCCATTTGCAACCATATCATCCACAGCTTTTTTAAACAATGGCAATAATCGTTGCTCCATTCTAAAGCCTAATCTGAATTCAATTCTAAATACTTTCTGAGGAATAAGCGTAACAACTTTATACTGCATACCATAAGGTTCATCAGTAGTTTCAACATGTAAAAACCAATAGGTATCAGCTCGTTTCGGAAACTTTTTAAATATAGAATAGGTAATTTTTTTTTCAATAAAATTTTCAGTTTCGGCAGTACTTAAATATACTAAGTGTGTTGCATATTTTGGTACAGTTAAATCTTCACTTAAATCTTTTAGTTGTGGTAAATATTTATTTATTCTGCTAAAATCGGTGAATGATTTTTTTAAACCTGTGGCTTCATACCAAACCCACATAATAAAAATTAATACCGATGCTATAACAATTGTTACCCAACCACCATGAATGAATTTACTGAAATTGGCTACTAAAAAACTTAACTCAATAAACAAATACATGAACATGTATCCACGGATAAGGTTCGGATTGAATCTTCTTAAAACAAAATAATGAACTAATAATAAAGTAGTCATTAACATAGTCATGATAATACTTACACCATAAGCACCTTCCATGGCTGATGATTCTTTGAAGTATAACACAACTCCAATACAACCAAAATATAACAACCAATTTACTGATGGTATATACATTTGCCCCTTAACATTTGTTGGATATACTATTTTTAATTTAGGCCAAATATTTAGTCGCATGGCTTCAGCTACCAATGTGTACGAACCCGTTATCAATGCCTGAGAGGCAATAATGGCAGCAATTGTGGCAATAAAAATACCGGTTGGTAAAAACCATACAGGCATCAATTGATAAAATGGATCGAAACTTTTCCCGATGGTGATGTCATTTAAATTATGACCTACATGCTGTAATAAATTTGCACCTTGCCCAAAGTAGTTTAGAATAAGAGCAATTTTTACATACGTCCAACTTACACGGATATTAATTCTACCACAATGTCCTAAATCAGAATATAATGCCTCAGCACCAGTTGTGCATAAAAATACCCCACTCAACAACCAAAATCCACCAGGATAATTAACTAATAAATTATAAGCATAGTACGGATTTAATGCCTTAATAATATAGAAATGTCCCCACATCCCCATTAATCCTAATACCGCCAACATGCTAAACCAAATAGTCATCAATGGGCCGAAAGTAGCTCCAACTATTTTTGTTCCGTATTGCTGAATGAAAAATAATAATGTTAAAATTACAATTACAATAGGAACTGTTGGTATTGTAGGATTAATTAATCTTAAACCTTCGACAGCAGATGAAACCGAAATGGGTGGTGTAATTAATCCATCAGCCATTAAAGTACTACCCCCAATAATGGCAGGAAAAATCAGCCAACCTTTTGTTCTACGAACTAATGTATAAAGTGAAAAAATTCCACCTTCACCTTTATTGTCAGCACGTAATGTAATAATTACATACTTTAAAGTAGTAAGCAGTGTAAGGGTCCAAAACACACAACTTAATGCTCCGAAAATTAATTCTTCGGTAATTATTCTATCGCCGATAATTGATTTTAATACATATAAAGGTGATGTACCAATATCACCATAAATGATACCTAAGGTTACTAATAAACCGCCGGTGGTAAGTTTTTGTAAATGGGAACTATGCGTATGCCCTTCGTTACTGCTCATATATTTCAGTGCTGAAAAATGCGGTGCAAACGTACACTAAACTAATGAAATCAACAAAAGAATTTTATTTCATTTGGCTTTATTAAAAAAATAGAAATTATTGTTTGAATTTTGTCAGCTTATATTATCAATAAAATGAAAAAAATTAATTGGATTTTGATAGCAATTTTGGCAATAGGTTGCCAAGCAAAACAAGCCGATAAAAAACAATCAACTGATATAATTAATCATGATTATCATTCGTTTGCTCAACCTGAAAAAGCAATTGTAAAACATTTGCAATTGAGTTTAAATGTTGATTTTTCAACCCAACAATTAAAAGGTGCAGCCAAGTGGCAAATTGAAAATAAAGCCAACGCTAATGATATTGTGTTTGATTCAAAAAATCTGGTAATTGAAAATATTTATATCAATGATGATACAACACCAACTCAATTCAGCATAAGCCAACGTGATAAAATTTTAGGAAATGCTATTCATGTTCCTATTAATAATTCAACTAAAACAGTAACACTATTTTATCATACCACTGATAGCTCATTGGCTTTGCAATGGTTAAAGCCTGAACAAACTGCTGGCAAAAAACAACCTTTTTTATTTACACAATCAGAAGCAATTTTAGCACGTACTTGGGTGCCTTGTCAAGATGGACCAGGCGTTCGGTTTACTTATGATGCAACAATTCATTGCCCCAAAAATTTAATGGCAGTGATGAGTGTGGCTGATAATCCTCAATCAATCAATGATTCGGGCGAATATCATTATAGCCAACCTAAACCGATTCCAAGTTATTTAATGGCTTTGGCTGTTGGTGAAATTGCTTTTAAAAAAATTAATGAGCGTTGCGGAATTTATGCTGAATTACCAATGGTTGAAAAAGTGGCTTGGGAGTTTGCAGATATGGGTAAGATGGTAGATTCGGCTGAAAACCTTTATGGCAAGTATGCTTGGGGTAGATATGATGTGGTTGTATTGCCGCCAAGTTTTCCGTTTGGGGGAATGGAAAATCCATGTTTGACATTTGCTACGCCAACAGTAATTGCCGGTGATAGAAGTTTGGTGTCACTTGTTGCGCATGAATTGGCGCATAGTTGGAGCGGAAATTTGTGTACTAATGCCACATGGAATGATTTCTGGCTGAATGAAGGTTTTACCATGTATTTTCAAATGCGCATTATGGAAGCCTTGTATGGTAGAGATTACAGCGAAATGGAAGCACAATTATCTGTTCAAGATTTGCAAAATACATTAAAAGATTTTGGAATGAAAAACCCTGATACAAAACTGAAATTAGATTTGAAAGACAGAGACCCTGATGATGGAATGAATGATATTGCTTACAATAAAGGCTATTTATTTTTACGATTAATGGAAGAAACAGCAGGAAGAAAATCATGGGATGAATTTTTGAAAAGTTGGTTTTCTGTTCATGCTTTTCAATCAGTAACTACTGAAGAATTTGTAGATTTTTTAAATAAAAATTTGATTTCAAAAAATAAAACACAATTTGAAAAAGTAAATACTAATGAATGGATTTACGAAGTAGGTTTACCACAAAATGCTCCTAAAATAAACGCTTCAAGGTTTATTGTGGTGGATGAACAAATCAAAAAATTTACGGATAAAAATTTGTTGGATAAAATAGTAAGTAAAAATTGGTCAACTAACGAGTGGTTGCATTTCATCAATAATTTACCTGAAAAATTATCTGAAAAACAATTAGATGATTTGGATGCAGCTTATCATTTCACAGGCAATAGCAATTGCGAAATTGCTGATGCATGGTATTATTTATGTTTGAAAAATCATTACGCAAAAATTAATTCAGCTATAGAAAAATTTTTATGTAGTGTAGGCAGAAGAAAATATTTATTACCACTTTATGGCGAAATGATGAAATCAGAGAATGGTAAAAAATTGGCGTTGCAAATTTATTCAAAAGCCAGAGGTGGTTATCATAGTGTAGCACAACAAACCTTGGATAATATGTTGCATTCTATTATTGTAATCAACAAAAAGTAATGTAACGTTGGAATAATACATTCTTAACATTAGGGTAACATTAGATTGTCATTTTTGCGCCAACAAAAAACAAATCATTACCATAACATGAAGAAATTATTTACATTCTTACCATTGTTTGTTATTAGTATGTGCACGTTTGCCCAATCTAATGATTCAATTAACATGGCCTTAAATCAACATGAAGCTGATTTATCTGTATTAAAAAGAATTAAAATTGAAGCTTACATTCAAGCTCAGTACCAAATTGCAGAAGCAAATGGTGCAAAATCATTTGAAGGCGGCAATTTTGCCGAAGGAGTTGATAAAAGATTTATGCTTCGTCGTGGTCGTTTTCGTTTAACTTATGAGCACAATAATTTTAAATTATTTATGCAACCCAATTTATCAGAAAACGGGATTCAATTAATGGATTTTTGGGGTAAAATAAAAGATAACAAATGGAATTCATTTGGACTCCAAATGGGATTAATGAACAGACCATTTGGTTATGAAATTGGATATTCATCAATGACAAGAGAAACACCTGAACGTGGCAGAATGAGTCAATCTATATTTCCAAGCGAACGTGATTTAGGGGCAATGGTTATGTACGAACCACTTTCAGCCAGTAGAATGCATTGGTTGAAAATTGAAGCAGGTATTTATAATGGTACTGGAACAGCAAATCCTATTGATATTGCAACTAAAGGTGCAGGTCCTGATTTTGACTATAAAAAAGATTTCATTGGTCACTTCATTTTAAAGAATTCATATTTTGGTGAAAGATTAAAAATTAGTGGAGGTGCTAGTTATTATAATGGTGGCATAGTTCAAGCTAACAAATTTGTTTATTCAATGTCAACAAATTCAGATGGCGAATCTATTTTTGCCGTTGATTCATCAACGAATAACAAAGGTAAAATTGCCAAAAAAGAATACATGGGTGCAGATTTTCAGGCATCTTATGATTGGAAAGGCGGATTAACAACCATCAGAGCTGAGTATATTCAAGGTGTTCAACCATCTTCAAAATCTGACTCACGAACTTCTCCAGTAGCGCCCAGTGCTGAAACTGTTAACCGAAATTTTAATGGAGCATATTTCTATTTTGTACAAAACATAGCTCATTCAAAGCATAACATAGTTGTAAAATATGATTGGTATGATCCTAATACAAAAATTAGTGGTATGGAATTAACAGCTAAAGATTCAAAAGGTAAATCAACAAATATTACTGCAACTGATATCAATTACAAAACATTAGGATTAGGCTATTTATATACTTTAAATGAGCATGTGAAATTGATGTTATACTTTGCTTATGTTGAAAATGAAAACACAAAATTAGCAGGTTATACAAGCAATTTAAAGGATAATGTTTTCACTGCTCGTGTTCAATATAAATTTTAATTTACAACACAACAATCTTATAGAAGACCTTAACTAATAAAAGTTAAGGTCTTTTTATTTTAATCATATTTTCGTTTCTGAAACCAATTACCGCTAATGGTTACACCCAAATTGAATCGAAAGAAGTTTTCATTTATTAAGGTACTCACATTGTTAGTTTTTACACCTGATTCAATATTAGCATGAACAAACATAAACATGGGTCTTCCCTCTTCAGCTTTATATAATACTGGCATACTTACTCCTGCAGTAAATGAATATGCTGCAAACTGCTTTCCACGAAGCGTTAAAGGGTTAGTTCCATAATTTAATCCAACTCGATAAATAGTACGTTTGAATATTTGTGTGCTATTTGGGTCAGGTGAAAAAAATGCACCTAAAGCAATTTTATAAGCATTTTTAAAAGAATCAGTATTGTTGAAATTTTTATAATTACTCCACATGGATTGAGTAAACTCAGCCGCTATTCCTACATTTCTGCTCTGTGACCATTGTAATCCAACTGCAAATTCACTTGGTAAATTTACTTTCCCTTTGGTATCAGCAGGTGAATAAGCTGTATCAACGCCAACTCCAGCATTATTAATACGTAACCATGATTGACTAATGGTAGATTGCAACATAGCTTGAGGTGTATAAGTTGCCCCAAAAATTAATTTTTGTTCCTTAGCAATTTTCAATAAATATTGCATACCAAATTGAGTATGAAAACCTGATAAACGTTGATTTCTATCGTAAACAGAAGCCAGTGCATAAGCTGTATCAGGATAATAAGCTATCACATTGCTACGCATTCCACCAAACATATAACCTACATTTACTCCTACATATAAATTACCCAATTTTACTCCGTTAGTAAATTGAGCTAAATACAAATTACCCGAACCTTGAAATTTTTGCTTCAAAAGTGTTGGTGTTACTAATTTATTGCCTTCTTCAACTACATTGTATGACACCTTTGAATAAGGCATCAAGTTAAATCCCATGCCCCATTTAACTTTTTCAGAAGAATGAACCATGGCTGCTAAGCCCAAATGAGCCGGGTTAAAATCAGAATATTTTGAACTTGAATTATTGCTTCTTAAAATATTTTGACGGCCTTGCACAGCCGCTTCAAAAGTAACAGCTTTGTTTGCTAAAGCCGCATAAGATGCTGGATTGCCAGGATTCTGCATAAATTCATTTTGAAATGTAGTGGCGCAATTGCCCATTCCCATTGAACTTTGAAACTGTGTTGATTGTAATGTGCCTACACCATATCGGCTATAGGGCATATTTTCTTGTGCAAACAAATTAAAGCTCAATTGATTTAAAACTGCTGCTACTAAAATTATTTTTTTCATGAATGATTGATAATACTATGTAAACCTATTAAAGTTAAATGTGGCGCAAAGATGCAATTTTTAAAATGCTTTGCCAAAAATTCGGCATCACCGCCTGTTATAACGACTTGAAGTGATAAATATTTTTTCTTATAATTTTTAATTACACCTTTTATTTCAGCAACGGTGCCATTCACAACCCCAGCAATGATGCTACTTTCAGTGTCATTCCCTATCAAGTAATCAATATTTTTTATTTTTATTAAAGGCAATTTTTGAGTAAAATAGTTTAATGCCTTACATCTCATTTCTAATCCTAATGAAATGCTGCCCCCCAAATATTCTTTTTTTGAATTGATGAAATCATAAGTGATACAAGTACCACAATTTATTACCAAAATATTTTGTTTGCCTAATATATTAAATGCTCCACAACTCACTGCCAATCTATCTTTACCTAATGTGGCAGGAGTTTTATATTTATTTTTGATGGGTAATAAAGTGGTTGAATTCAGATAAATTAATGTAGCTTTTGATGAAATAAATTTATCAATGGCGGCTGAAACATCAACCACATTGCTAATGATACACTTTTCAATATCAGCAAATAAATTAAAAATTTTCTTCACTTCAGCCAAAGTAAATTTATCAAATGCAGCATGATAAACCATTTGTTGCTGGTGAAACACACCAACTTTTACACGGCTATTTCCAAAATCAATGGTAAGAATCATTTACAATTATAAAATTGCTGTTACTGAAATTTCAACATTCACATTTCTTGGTAATGTTTTTACAGCTACAGTTTCACGAGCTGGATAATTACCCGTAAAATAACTTCCGTACACTTCATTCACTTTTGCAAACAAACTCATATCGCTTAAAAAAATAGATGTTTTAATTATGTTTGAAAAGTCAACACCAGCTTCAGTTAGCAAAGCATTAATGTTTGCCATTACTTGTTTTGTTTCAGTTTCAATATCGTTCATCATTAATTCACCACTGATAGGATGTAAAGCTATTTGACCACTACAAAACAAAAATCCGTTTGCTTTCACAGCTTGACTATATGGCCCGATTGGAGCAGGTGCTAAATCAGTTTGTATAATTTGTTGTTTCATTTTTTTGAAAAAATTTATGTTGTAAAAATAGGTTTTGTTTTTGGTTAATTATTTTTGAAAAATGAAATACCTTCAATAAAAATTTAAAAATGAAAAAAATATACATCATCATCATTTCAATTGTTGTTTTCAGTTTTAATGTAAATGCCCAAACGCAAGCTGAATTAATTCAACAAGCCAAAACTTTAATTGGTGCATTGAATGAAACAGAAGCTTATCCAATTTTAGTAAAAGCAGTGAAAGCTAATAACACAAATTTAGAAGCCTTAACTATGGCTGCTTTTTATGCTGATAAAGAAGGCAACCGTCAAAGTAACAATAAAAAAAGAGATGATTATTTTAAAGCTTCTAAAATTTTTGCCGAAGCTGCTTTGCGTCAGTATCCAAATGAAGCGGAAGCCAATTATGTATTGGGTGTGGCTTTGGGCAGAATTGCCTTAATTTCATCATCTAAAGAAAAAATAAAATTAAGTAAGGAAATAAAATTGTTGGGTGAAAAATGTATTCAGCTTAATCCTAATCATGCAGGTGGTTATCATCTTTTAGGGTTATGGCATTATGAAGTTTACAATTTGAATTTTGCTGAAAAAGCCGCAGTGAATATGCTTTTTGGTGGATTGCCCACAGCTGATATAAATAAATCATGTCAGTATTTGCAAAAGGCTATTCAGCTTAACCCAACCTATTTGTTGTATTATTTGGATGCAGCCAAATCACTTCATGTCATCAAAAAAAATGATGACGCAATTGCTTTATTAAATAAAATGATGCAGTTAAAACCAACTATGCAAGATGATAAAAATTATATAGCTGAAGCAAAAGAATTAATAAAAAAATGGTCGTAAAAAATTATTGATGATAAAATATTTCAACTAAAAATCTTTCATCTTTTGCATCTAAATAAATTGATGCTTCACGAGATACTTTGATGATACAACGCTGATTGCCAGCTATTTCAGGAATCTTTCCTAATATTTTTACATACACTTCATTTTCATTCATTGGGTTTTTCAATTTCACAATTGTACCCACTGGTAAGGTATTATGCAAAGCATAAAATCCTTTTTGAAAATTACCCAATGAATCAACTGAAAAACTTAATGCTGGTCCTTTTTCCATTTGCTCAATGGCTTCTGATTTAGAATATAATTTTTCGAGTAATTTAAGTTGAGTAGGTCGTTTAATAACGGTAACGCAATCTTTAATAGGATTCTTTTTTGTTGAATCAACAATACTTAAACGCATTGTAGTATCAGCCTTTGGCTCAATATTAGGCGTTGGATTTTCAACTCCTTTTTTTTCAACTAACGGAACTAATGAAGTGTTTCTTAATTCAACATAACCAATCAAACAACTTTCTTTATTATTAAAAACTGTTTTTTTCTTTTTTAAAAATGACTCAAAATCATCTTGTTCATAAGGCACTGCCGCCATTAACATTCTGATATTTTTAACATTATTTGCCATTAAAAAAACTGGCGAATATTTTACATCAATTTTATTTTTGTTAGGATGAATAGTGAAGTTTTTTCGAATTAAAGGAATTTTTAAAATTGAACCAATTTTCAAAGTATCTTCTTGCAAAGCATTCAATATTTTTATATCTACTACTGATGATGAGTAGTATCTACTAATTCGATACAAATTTTGCTTTGGTAAAACTACATGAGGTATAAATAGTTTATCTTTTTGAACCATTGCAAACAATGTATCTTGAGCTTTTGATGTAAAAGCGCTTAATGAAATCAAACAAAAAAATAAACAAATTTTTTTCATTGTATTTTTTTTAATCGGCTATGTAATCACTTAAATAATTATAATGATTAGTAAGACTGCCATTTTTAGCAATGGTGGCTCTATCAATCAATTCACTTTCATTTTTCAATAATTCAGGCAACACATTTTTAGTTAGTTGAACACCAAAAAAATCAGAAGCATCACGTGGTAATTCATTCGGCAAATTATCCACTGCCATCACATCCACCATGCCTAATTGAAAAGGATTGGTTCGGCTAAATGTTTTAGGGTCAAAACCATAAGTTGGGTCAGTAATCGTTGTAGCATCAACATTACAAGGTATTGAACCATTTACATCACAAGTAATATCAGCAATTACTTGTAAATTAAAATCAGCCAATCGCATTTCTTCTAAACTAAAAAAAGGTGCAATTCCTTTTTGCCAATACACACCATTAAGCATCACATCAGCCGCTTTATAAAAGTCTTTAAAATCACAATAATAGTTTTCGGGATGATTTCTGAAATCTTTTCGATGATATACATGCGTATCATTATGCTTATATAAATCATCAGCCGTTAATTCACAATAAACGGGATATTCAAATTTCTTTTTAATGAATTCATTTTTATCAACCCGTTTTATATCAAACATATTCATAGTTTCTTGCACACCCGTACTCACTCTACCGTTACCTGTTGAAACAATTTTAATATTGGGCAATTTAACTTCAAAATACTGATGTATCACTTCTCTGAAATCTCTGAAACGATGAACTGGCGGTAAGTTGAAAGTGTTTGTTTTTTTTCCATAAGCCAACAATCCGTTATGAGCACCAACAATTCCTGCAAAAAAACCAAAACCTAAAACACGTTGCCCATCGCTATAAGTTAAGCATTCGTAATCAACCAATTTGATATTTTTTTTCACAATTTGTTGAAGCAGTTTTTTATTGTGAGGTTGCTTTTTTTTAGTGTGAGAAAAAAACAAATAGGTTTTATTATCCATCAATTTATCAATAGGCACTTCTTTAATTCCTAATAAAATATCACAATCTGATAAATCTTCTTGTAAGGTAATTCCTGCGGCAATATATTCATCATCTTTATAACAACGAATTGGAGAAGGCTGCACCACTAAATCTATATTCGGATATTTTCTTTCAACAACTTTACATTGATGAGGACTTAAAGCAACTCGATTATCTGGTGGATTTTTACCTTCCCTTATTACACCTATTTTCATTTTATGTTTTTAATTTAACTACTGCAAACGTATTGATTTTACTATACATTTGCAAGTATTAATTAGTTTAAATCAAACACTAAAAAATTATTTTATTTTTACAGAATAAACTAAGAAACTTGAAAGAATTTTTTAAAAATATTGACTACAAATTATTTGAAATTATAAATCAAAATTTCAATCAGCCATTTTTGAATCCGATATTCATGGCTTTAAGAAATCCAATTTACTTAAGATGGATGTATATATCATTAGCATTTTTTTTTATAACTAAATATAGATTAAAGGGTTTGATTATTACCGTTTTTCTTGCTGCTACAATGGGCTTAAGCGATTTAATCAGCAGTCATTTTTTTAAAGTTTATTTTATGCGCCTACGTCCATGCATGGATGCACGATGGGTTGGTAAAATTAATTTATTAGTTGGCTGCCCAAGGGGTTATAGTTTTACAAGTAGCCATGCTGCCAATAATATGAGCGTTTGCTTTTTTATGATGCTTTTATTTGCTCCTTATTTCAATAACAAAAAATATTTATTGATATTATTTCCATGCTTGGTAGGATTTTCCCAAATTTATGTTGGCGTACATTATCCAATTGATGTTACTTGCGGTTTATTAGTAGGCATTTCATGCGGACTTCTTACTCATTTTTTATACAAAAAATATTTACCAACTAAATTTCAACTACAATTTAATTGATACCATATACAACCATATTATTCATTTTTGCAGCAGGGCTTAGCGGCGGCTTGCTTAGTTTTTTAATACCACATGAAAAGCAAAAACTAATTAGCTATCTTTTAATTGCTACAGGAGCTTATTTGTTTTCAGTAATGATTCGGCATATCATTCCTCATTCAGTTGAGCATTATGGTGAGCAAACTTTAATATGGCTTTTAGCAGGATTTTTTTTACAACATATTATTCAGCAATTTTCACAAGGCGTTGAACATGGTCATGCTCATGTACACGAACATTTACCATTGCAAAAATTAATTTACATCATGATTGGCTTGGGCATTCATGCTTTTTTTGAAGCTGCTCCTTTGGTTGAATCATTTCAAAATACGAATTTGTTTTCAGGATTATTGATGGGTTTAATGCTTCATAAAGTGCCTGAATGTTTTGCATTAGCATGCTTAGTATCTCATACAGTTTCAACAAAATTTAATAGATTAATTTGGATTACAGGATTTTCATTAATCACTCCATTTGCACTTTTGTTATTTTCTGTTTACAAAAACTCTGAAAGTTTTTCGCCTCAAATTTTTGGAGCCGCTATTGGATTAATTTGTGGTACATTATTACACATCAGCACCACCATTATTTTTGAAACCACCAACAATAAACATCAAATTAAATGGTATAAAATAATTTGTTTGATAGTAGGCTTTGCAGTAAGTTTGATTTTGTAAATAATTTAATTATGGAATTTCCTTCACTAACAGGCGTTAAGATAAATGATATTATCACCATCACATTTACATTGTTTGCCATTATAGATGTGGTAGGTTCAGTACCTATTGTAATCAATATCAAAAAACAACATCCTGAATTCAAACCAGCCGGAACTACTTTATTTGCAGGCAGTTTAATGATTCTGTTTTTATTTGTAGGCGAACAATTATTAGATATTATCGGCGTTGATTTACGCTCATTTGCAATGGCTGGTTCGTTTGTAGTTTTCTTGTTGGGATTGGAATTAATATCAGGACGCAATTTTTTTAAATCC
>JBDKJJ010000308.1:0-5756 GCA_039796635.1 Bacteroidota bacterium | reverse complement strand
AAGCAGCTGATTACGGTATTGTTGGCGATGCTTTTGAAGTAGTTCCGAAATTAAATGAAGCCTTGAAAAAATATAAAGCTACATCGCATTAAGTGATGAAGTTATTGGTTACTAGTAAATGGTTAATGATAAGAAACAGAATCATTTCACAATACAATTAACAAATGCTAACAATTAACGAATAACAAATCTTTGGAAAAAATAGAACTTGAAATTATCAATTTAACACAGAATGCTGCACAAAACCACTCGTATGCTATCATATTAGGTGAGGCACATGGTGTAAGGCGTTTAGCTGTTGTAATTGGTGCTTTTGAAGCACAAGCTATTGTTGTTGCTTTAGAAAAAGTAACTCCAAGCCGACCATTAACACATGATTTACTTCGAAATACTATGCAATCATTTGATATTATTTTGAAAGAAGTATTGATTGATAATTGTCAAGAAGGTGTGTTTTATGCTAAATTGGTTTGCCAGCGTAATGAAGATGAATTAATTGAAATAGATTCTAGAACATCAGATGCAATTGCATTAGCCGTAAGATTCAATTGCCCAATTTATACTTATGAATCTGTGTTAGATCAAGCAGGTATTGTAACTGAAGGACAAGTTGATGAATCAAAAACAGAAGAGAAAAAAGCCTTTAGCAACAAACCAAAGCCTGTTGCAAAACCAGACGATTTAACTTCGATGACTAATGAACAGTTACATCAAAAACTACAAGAATATTTAGAAAATGAAGAGTACGAAAAAGCTGCTGCAGTACGAGATGAGTTAACAAGAAGAGAGTAACATTTCACTAACTGAATATGAATAATTTAATTGCCTTAGTAAATCAACTTGAACAAAATATTTCTTACTTTGAGAAAAGCAATTTGAAATTTTCATCAGCTAATGTTGGTTGGCAAATTGAACATAGTTTGCTAACTATTGATAGAATTATCATGGCTTTAGAAAAATCTAATCCTGAGCTTTTTAAAAAGAAATTTAATTTTTCAAAATTCCGAGTTTTTTTATTTAATAAAATTCCAAGAGGAAAAGCAAAAGCCCCGAAAATAGTTACTCCACAATCTGATATTAATTCAGCATCACTAAAAAATCATATTGAAACCACCATCAAAAACATTCATCAATTAAACTATATTCAACCAAATCACTTTTTTTCACATCCTTATTTTGGTGATTTGATTGTAAAAGATGCTATTAATTTTTTAGAGATTCATACACAACATCATTTATTTATCATTCAAGATATTATCAGAAAATAACTTATGCTATCTGCAAAAAATATTACAAAAAATTACGGCAATCTTGAAGTTTTGAAAGGTGTAAATTTGGATATTAAACCATCCGAAATAGTTGCAATTACTGGCAGCTCGGGCGCAGGAAAAAGCACTTTACTTCATATCATAGGCACTTTAGATAAAGCAGATAATGGTAGTATTGAAATTGATGGGAGCAATATTTTAACTTTTAGTGATAGTAAAATTTCAGAATTCAGAAATTTAAAAATGGGTTTCATTTTTCAATTTCATCATTTGTTACCAGAGTTTTCAGCACTTGAAAATGTAATGCTACCTGGTTTAATTGCTCAACGGAAAGAATCAGAAGTAAAGAAAGAAGCTATTAAATTATTAGAAAGATTAGGATTGAAAGATAGAATTAACAATCGTCCGAATCAATTAAGCGGTGGTGAATCACAACGTGTAGCAGTTTGCCGAGCATTAATCAATAACCCTTTATTAGTATTAGCTGACGAACCATCAGGTAATTTAGATTCAGAAAATGCATTAGCCTTGCATAAATTATTTTTAGAATTACGAGATGAGTTTAAGCAAACATTTATCATTGTAACGCATCATCAACAATTAGCTGAAATGGCTGATAGAACTGTGGTGATGAAAGATGGAAAAGTAATAGAATAAAAAAAAGCGATACCCAAAAATGATATCGCATATTAAAATTAGCTTTTTTACTTCCCTTTAAAATCTGGTTTCCGCTTTTCAACAAAAGCGTTCATTCCTTCTTTTTGGTCTTCGGAAGCAAATAACAAGTAAAAGTTTTTACGCTCAAAAACCAATCCTTCATCTAATGTTGAATTAAATGCATTGATTACACTTTCTTTTGCTAAACGCACAGCTATAGGCGATTGTGCTGCAATTTCTTTTGCTAAATTAATTGCCTCACTTAAATATAATTCAACAGGAACAACTCGATTAATTAATCCGTTTTTCAATGCTTCATCGGCCGATATAAATTTTCCGGTTAGCACCATTTCCATTGCTAAAGCTTTTCCAACAGCTTTTGTTAAACGCTGTGTGCCGCCAGCACCAGGCATTACACCAATTTTAATTTCAGGCTGACCAAATTTTGCAGTTTCACTTGCTACTACCATATCACAAGTCATTACCAATTCACAACCACCACCTAATGCAAATCCACTTACTGCTGCAATGATTGGTTTCTTTGTTTTCTTGATTCCATCCCATGTACTAAATTGGTCAATGTTCAACATATCAATGGCTGACTTGCCAGCCATTTGTTTGATATCAGCACCAGCCGCAAAAGCTTTTTCATTACCTGTGATAATGATGCATCTTACTTCATCATCATTATCTAAAATTTTCAAAGCATCTCTCAATTCGCCCATCAATTGAAGGTTTAAAGCATTTAATTCCTTTGGTCTGTTCAACTGAATTAAGGCAATATGTTTTTCAACTTGAGGATTAACTAGTATAAATTCAAAATTCATGATTATCAATTTTTATTTTTTTTTTAGAATGTAAAGAAATTAAATCTTTGGTAAATTAAAATGCATTTTATGTGCAGCACTTTTTGGCAGCACTGCTACTGTATGACGAACGATGCACATTAATTTTTCGTTTTCATCAGTAATTTTTATTTCCCAAATTTGTGTTGATTGACCTAAGTGAATAGGTCGGGCTGTACCGTAAACCCAGCCTTCATGCTTAGTTCGAATATGATTGGCATTTATTTCTAAACCTACAGCATAAAATTTTTCTTGATCAATACAGAAGTTAGCCGCCAAACTACCAATGCTTTCAGCTAAAACCACATTGGCGCCGCCATGCAATAAACCTGCTGATTGTTTTGTTCTATTATCTACAGGCATTTTTCCTTTTAAATAATCATCACCTACTTCACAACATTCAATTCCAATAAATCCTATCATATTTCCTTTCATGAATAAATCGGTTACTAAGGCTGCATCAAATTTATATTTCCAAATCATGTTTTATCTTTTTGTTATTTCAAATTTTATAATCTGCTTTGTTTGCTCTGTTACTTTAAATCGCTCATCCTGCCTCATTCCTATCACCCATAGTATATAATCACCACTGCACAAAAGCCATACTTTTTCTTTATCTACTTTACTTAATTTTTGTTGTGTAAAAAAATCACTCAGCTTTTTTTTCTTCTTGTTCATTCCTAATGGATAAAAATAATCGCCTTGTTTCCATCGTCTAACAACTAATGGAAATGTAATGTTTTTGAAATCCATCATTGCCATATTTTTGTTATCATCAAACTTCAATTCCCCTAGCCTATCTGATACTTTTATTTTCAATAATTCATTTTGCAATTCTGCTTTTTCTTGATGCTGTTGGATAAAAATTACTGAATTATCAATTGGTTTATTTTCTGTAATAACTAAAAAATGTTGATGCAAAACCATTCTGTATTTTTCTGAAAAATACTCAGCACCCGATTTTAATTCTTTAGCTTCAACAATGTCATCTACTTGTGAAGCATTGAATCCAAAAGGTTTCAGCATTTCAAATAATAAAGTTGAATAAGCTAAATGATGATGAATTAATTTTAAATTTATTTTCCATTCATTGCCAAGCTTTACTAATGCTTTATTTATTTTTCGATGAACGGATGCCTCAAAAATATTTTCAACAGCAGTAAATCGCTCTATATTTTTAAGCATTGTTTTTTCGAACGAAGGATTAATTTCTTTCAGTAATGGAATAATTTGATGTCGAATTTTATTCCTTGTATAATCATCATTTAAGTTGCTGCTATCTGTTCGGAATGAAATATTATTTTGCTTTGCACATTGCTCAATTTCATTTCTATCGGCAAATAAAAGTGGTCGAACAATTTTGTTGTTTTTACTACTAATGCCTGTCAATCCTGCTATTCCAGTTCCTCTAATTAGATTTATAAAAGTAGTTTCAATGCTATCATTCAAATGATGAGCAGTTGCAATTTTATCAAAACCAATTTCTAATCTTAACTTTTCAAACCATTCATATCTTAAATTTCGAGCAGCTTGTTGTATGCTTAATTTATTTTCAACAGCATACTTTTCAGTATCAAAACAAATTACATGAAAATCAATTTTCAATTGCTCTGCTAATAATTTCACAAACTGTTCATCGCCATTTGCTTCATCGCCTCTTAATTGAAAATTGCAATGCGCTAATACAATTTTGTAATTGAGTTGATACAACAAAACAGCTAACACAACTGAATCGCAGCCGCCACTGCAAGCCACAATTATTTTTTCATTTGCAGAAAATAATTTTTGCTTCGCAATAAATTCATTTAATCTTTTCTCAATATTCATTACTCATTATGTTGTGTCATCGTTAACTCAATACCAATAGTACCAAATGCAAAAATCATTTCAATGGCTTTATCAATTTTCGGATTTATGATTTTCATTTCGTCATCAGTAAATTTCCCTAATACATAATTTACTTGTCTGCCTTTTGAAAATTCATTACCAATTCCAAATCTTAATCTCGGATAATTATTGCCTTGCAAATCAGTATCAATACTTTTTAACCCATTATGTCCGCCATCGCTTCCTTTAGGTTTTAACCTTAATGAACCCAAAGGCAAAGCCAAATCATCTAATAATACTAAGCAATTTTGCTTTTCAATTTTCCATTCATTCATCCAGTATCTCACTGCCTTTCCGCTTAAATTCATAAATGTAGTAGGCTTAATAAAATAAAAAGTTCTGCCTTTAAATTTTGTTTCGGCTATAAAAGCATTTCCTTTTTCAATAAAACGCAATTGTTTTTCATTGGCAATTTTATCTAATACCATAAACCCAATATTATGTCGGGTATTTTCATATTCCTTACCAATATTTCCTAATCCTGCTATTAAATATTTCATGATTTTCAATAATTAAAAAAGCTGCTCAAAAATACTGAGCAGCTTTTTTAAATTTTAGTTTTAATTGATAATGTTTTTTATTTAATATTGTATATCAATTTTTTTCATTATAAAAATTTAATGACCATCCTTAATTTGGAAAAAGTGATAGCTCTGTAAAAAAACAAAGATGGATAGCAGCGAATTTTTTAAGAAGTATTCAGATGAAGCCAGTTGCAAGGCATATTTCAAGGAATTGAAAGAGCGAAAAGGCTTGAAGTGCAAGCGGTGTGAAGGTACGGCAATGAATTGGATAGAAAGCGAAAGTCGTTGGCGTTGCAGAAGTTGCAATCAAAGCATGAGCATCAAAACAGATACAGTGATGGAAAATTCTAATTTAGGTTATAAGAAATGGATGTGGTGTATGTATTACATGACCTTGACCAAGAAAGGCTTTTCTGCTATGGAAATGCAGCGATTGCTTGGTCATAAGCGGTATGCACCCATCTGGTTGATGATGCAAAAACTGCGAATAGTGATAGGCAGAAGAGATGCAAAATATAAGTTGGAAGAATTAGTAGAAATGGATGAAGCCTTTTTAAGTGGTCATAGAAAGAAAG
>JBDKJJ010000307.1:0-3652 GCA_039796635.1 Bacteroidota bacterium | reverse complement strand
ATTTAGCATTAGGCAGCAGTGTGTTTTTTTATAGTGCATCTGAATTTTTCAGTAAAGCTTGGAGTGGTTTAAAAGAAAAATATTTGAATATTGATGCCCCAGTTTCACTTGCTATCATTATTACATTTTGCCGAAGCTTATATGAAATTTTGAGTGGAAGTGGCGCAGGATATATGGATAGTATGACTGGAATTGTTTTTTTTATGTTAGTGGGTAGAATTTTGCAAGACCGAACTTATCGTTCATTATCATTTGATAGAGATTTCAAATCTTACTTTCCAATTGCTGCACAAAAAATTATGAGCAACGGAAAAACGGAAAGTATTCAATTGCCAAACATCAAACAAGATGATCATTTAAAAATATTCAGCAATGAAATTATACCAGTTGATTCTATTCTGATTAAAGGCAAAGCAATGATTGATTATAGCTTTGTTACAGGTGAATGCACACCTATAAAAGTAAATATTGGTGAATTGATTTATGCTGGCGGAAAACAATTGGATGAAGCCATTGAAGTACGAACTATTAAAGAAGTTTCACAAAGCTATTTAACTTCATTATGGAATAAATGGAATAAAAAAACAGTTAATGACAATCCAAAATACATTGATGTAGTAGCCAAATATTTTTCAATTATTGTAATTTTTATTGCAGCATTAACTGGCTCATATTGGTTTTGGCAAAACAATATAAATCAAGCTCTATCATCCATCACAGCTATATTAATTGTTGCCTGTCCATGTGTTTTAATTTTATCATCAACATTTACTTATGGCAATATTTTACGAATACTTAGTCAAAATCAATTCTTTGTAAAATCAACTGAAGTATTAGATGAATTAAGCAAAATAAATCACATCATATTCGATAAAACTGGAACTGTAACTCAAAGCCAAAATTTCAACATTATTTATTTTGGCAATGAATTGAATGATGAAGAAACTGAATCATTAAGTTTATTGAGTTCACAAACGCAGCATCCTTATAGCCGTGCATTACAACAATACTTTGGTGAACCTATACACGAGCAATCATTAATACACTTTAAAGAATTTGTTGGGAAAGGAGTTGAAGCTTGGATAAATGAAACTCATATTGAAATAGGCTCTTACTCATTTTTCAATGATAAAAAATATGAATTTTCAATACCAAACTCATACAATGTTTACATTGCTATTGAAAGAAAAATAATTGGTGGATTTATCATTGAACCAGCCATCAGAAAAGGATTGAGAGAAGCTGTATTAAATTTAAAAAATCATTTCAGAATAAGTTTGCTTTCAGGTGATAGTGACAAAGAGAAAAGTGAAATGGAAAAAATATTTGGTAAAAATTCAAATCAGTTTTTCAACCAAACACCTACTGATAAGGTTGATTACATTGCATACCAAAAAGCAGCCGCTGATAAAATTTTGATGATTGGAGATGGTTTAAATGATGCAGGAGCATTGTTAAAAGCTGATGTAGGCGTTGCAATTACTGATGATTTAAATAGTTTTACGCCATCAAGTGATGCAATTTTGAAAGGTGAAAAACTTTTTTTAATACCTCAATTTATTCAATTTGCAAAAGTTGGAAAAAGGTTAGTGTTGATATGTTTCATCCTAACAATCAATTATAATCTTACAGGAATATTTTTTGCTGTTCAAGGAAAAATGCAACCATTAATTGCAGCCATACTAATGTCATTAACTTCAATTACTGTTTTATTTTTCTCTTATTTTTCAACTAAAATAATGGCTAATAAGTTAAAACTCAAGTAAGCCCAATTTATTTAATTTCTAATCGAAAAAGTAAAAGTTTTTTATCCATTCATTGTGCAAAACTAATTTTCAGTTAGCATAATTGTAATCTAAAATTAAACTGTAATTTTACCTCCCGTTATGACAAAATACATATTTGTTACCGGCGGCGTTTCTTCTTCTCTTGGCAAAGGCATTATTGCTGCATCTTTAGCCAAATTATTACAATCTCGTGGTTATAGGGTTACCATTCAAAAATTCGACCCTTATATTAATGTTGACCCAGGCACTTTAAATCCTTATGAACATGGTGAATGTTACGTAACCGATGATGGTGCTGAAACAGATTTAGATTTAGGTCATTATGAGCGATTTTTAAATATTCCAACTTCACAATCTAACAATGTAACTACTGGTAAAATTTACCAAACCGTTATCAATCATGAACGTGAAGGTATTTTTTTGGGAAAAACAGTTCAAGTAATTCCACATATTACTAATGAAATTAAACGCCGAATGACTGCATTAAGCGTTACTGGCGAATATGATATTATCATCACTGAAATTGGTGGAACTGTTGGCGACATTGAAGGTTTGCCATTCATTGAATCTATCCGACAAATGAAATGGGAAAAAGGAAGTCAAAATGCATTAGTGATTCATCTTACATTAGTGCCTTATTTAAAATCAGCTAAAGAATTAAAAACAAAACCAACGCAGCATTCAGTAAAAGATTTATTGGAAGTTGGAATTCAGCCAGATATTTTAGTTTGCCGAACTGAAATGCCATTGAATATGGATTTGCGTAGGAAATTAGCATTGTTCTGTAATGTTACAGTTAATAGTGTAATTGAAGCAAGAGATGTGGATACGATTTATGATGTACCTATGGAAATGCTTCGTGAAAAATTAGATTTAACAGTTTTAGAAAAATTAAATCTACCAGCCACACAAGAGCCTGATTTAAAAAAATGGAATACCTTTTTAAGTAGATTGAAAAACCCTAAACATGAAGTAACTATTGGGTTAGTAGGTAAATATGTTGAGTTGCAAGATGCTTATAAATCAATTCATGAAGCCTTTATTCATGCAGGTGTAAGCAATGATTGTAAAGTAAGAGTTGAAACGGTTCATAGTGAATTTTTAACAGAAGAAAATTTTAAAGAAAAATTATCGCATTTTGATGGAGTGCTTGTTGCGCCTGGTTTTGGGGGCAGAGGCATTGAGGGAAAAATTGCATCAATAAAATATATTCGTGAAAATAACATTCCGTTTTTCGGAATCTGTTTCGGTATGCAATGCGCTGTGATTGAATTTGCAAGAAATGTATTACATTTAAAAGAAGCTCATACAGCGGAAGTTGATGCTAATACGGCTCACCCTGTAATTCACATGATGGAAGACCAACGCACCATTAGCCAAAAAGGTGGAACCATGCGTTTAGGCTCTTATGATTGCGATGTAAAAGATGATTCACATGCACATAAAGCTTATAAGCATCGTCATATTAAAGAACGTCATCGTCATCGTTATGAGTTCAATAATTTATATTTAGAGCAATTTGAAAAATCAGGCATGATTGCAACAGGCATTAACAATCAAAAGCATTTGGTTGAAATAGTTGAATTGAAAAACCATCCTTATTTTGTTGGTGTACAATTTCATCCTGAATTAAAATCAACGGTTGAAAATCCTCATCCATTGTTTGTTTCATTTATTGAAGCTTCATTGAAATATCACGACCAAAAAATTGAAGCTCAATTATTAAAAGGTGAAGTGCCATTTAGTTCAATATAAGTTTAAAAATATAGTATTTGAAAGGAAGCTGAAATGCTTCCTTTTTTGTTGAGAAAACCATTGTAATACTTAAAAAATGGTTTCAAGTTTTTACCTTTGTTAGCAAAAGA
>JBDKJJ010000306.1:0-3637 GCA_039796635.1 Bacteroidota bacterium | reverse complement strand
TAACATTGTGAGTGTAAAGATTTTCTTCATGCTGTTAATTTTATTTTGATTAGTAAAAATTTAAACATTTCAAATTTAAACTTTCAAAATACCCTTTGTCAATTGAGCGGTTAATAATTTATTAACATTCACATCACCCATTGAGGGTTATATTGGTTTTTGGAGATTATATTAAAAAAACAAACTCTAAAAAGTATAAAAAATAATATTATAATTGAGTTGTAATTTTATTTTTGAGGCTCAATAATCAATTTGATATGAATAAAAAATTAGTACTCCTAATTATCACGTTATTAGTATCAGCATTTAGTTATGCACAAACCAATTCCTACAAAATGCGATACTATAAGTATCCCAAACAAGTACCCAATAAATATTTATTCAACCCTAAAGAAGATTTTGACAAATTAAAATCATCGGGCAAACCAAATGGTTGGAAAACAAACGAATTTGAACGCTATTGCGAAATGATGGCTTTTCAAAAAGCTAATTCATTTTTAAGTGGTGAAGTTTATTTAGGTTGGGATGAAGTAGAAAGTTATTTAAACGATGTATTAAAAACTACAATTGGACAAAAAGCTACTGAAAGTGGTAATATTCATGCATTTCCGCAACGCAATTCTGATTTTAATGCCTATTGCATTCATGATGGAACATTTTATGTAAACATTGGCTTATTAGCTGATGTAACTGATGAAGCTGGTTTGGCAACCATACTTGGACATGAATATGCTCATTATAAAAAACAGCATTTAAAAAAATCATTGTTACAAAAAATGAGAGCTACTACAAAACGCAAACGTAGTAGAAATGATGACTTAATATTAGCAAGCTTGCATAGCAGCCGTGAGTTTGAGCAACAAGCTGATAGCATTGGAGCGGCATTAGCAGCAAGAGCAGGATATAATTTAAAATCAGGTGTTGCAAATTTTTATCAATTAAGATATATGATGGAAAAAGAACAAGCTAAAAATGATACCGATGATGATTCAAATGATGATGAAGACAATAAATTAGCTAAACAAAAAGATGCTAAAGGCGATAAAGTTTTATCATCTCATCCTGATTTAAAACGCCGTATTAAATATTTTAAGCGCTTTGTAAAATCAATGAATGAAGAAAATGCAAAACAATATTTAGTTGGTGAAGACAAATTCAAATCGCTTCAATCTAAAGCACAAATTGAAGTATTGAGCGTATTGTTAGAAGATTTTAGTTATAAAACTTGTACCGAAAAAGCGTTTACTTATTATTTATTTCATCCTGAAAATGATGTATTGGTTTATTATTTATTAGAAGCTTGCCGAAGAGCTATGATTGTGCATCCTGACTTGTACAAAAAACCATTTTTAACTGATGAATATTCAAAAGAACAATATGATGATTTAGAAAACGGAATTTTAGCTAACATGGATATTATTGTGCCCGATTCAAATCAGTATAAAAATATTGTAGCTACTGATTTATTATTAGATGATGCAGCTAAATTCCCATTCAAAACATGGCAGCAAGCTTTTGAATATTTTAGTAAAATAGCAACTGAGCATAACATTGTAGAAAGTTATTTAACAATGGCTTTGGCGGCTCAAACTAAAACAGAACGCAAAAATTTAATCGACAAATATCTTTCATTTGAAAAAGTAAAAATGAAAGATTTTGCATTAGCATTAAAAGAAGATAATTTGCTTAAATCTTTAGAGTCAAATACTAAAGATTATATGGTGACAGGTAATGTAAAATTCATTGAAGACCATAGATATGGCTATCACTACAAACAATTGGAATCATTAGATAAATCAGAAAGTTATTTAACTGATTTAACTAATTACATGAAAACCAATTTCCCAAATAAAGAGTTGGTAAAATATGATGATATGGCAAAGGAGGATATGGCAAAAGCAATGAAATATAAGCAAGCCATGTTAGCCAGTGTAGTATCATTTAATTTATTGACTAAAGCCGAATCAGGCGATGATGATAATGGTGATGGCGACAGCGATGATGATGACGATGATGATGGAGATAGTAAGCCAACTAAGAAAAAATCTAGCATCAAAAAAGGTGAAGATGATGGTGCTGATGATGCTGATACCAAAACAAATTCAAAAACAAAATCGAAAACAAAAGCATCAAAAAAAGAAGATGAAGTAGAAGAGTTTACGGATATTTTGAAAAGTGATTTTTCATTTGCAGCTATCAACAAAAAGAAAAAGAAATCATCAAAAGAAGCGGTTAAAAAAGTAATTAAATCCGACCGTGATATTCAAACATTTTTATTGAATCCTGAGATTTGGAGCTTCTTTAAAAAAGAAGGCATTCACTCATTAGAAACCGTAACAACTACATCATTTACTGATAAAACACAATTGCTGGGTTTACATGTAACCAAACGTGAAAACTGCGCCGCTAATACATTAGCTTGTATTTATGCTACTCCGTTAATTTTACCAATAATGGAAATAGTATATCGTGTTGGTAGAGGCTCAATTAAAAATGCTTATGAAATTACATACTACAGTTTTACGCCAACCGATGCAAAAAATAAACAATGGTATTATGAAGAAACAGTGCATTATAAAATGTACCCTGCTTACTTTTTAAATAGTTATTATAACGCCTTAAATTCAAAGAAAAATGAAACTAAAAAATAAATCGATTTTCATACTAATAGTATTTTCTATAATAACAAATTGGAGCTACGCTCAATCTGGTTTTATTGGAAAAAAACATGAAGCTAGTTTTGATATAAGTAGTGCCATATTTGGAACTATTGGAGGAAGCTATAAATATTCCTATTCAAAAAGATCATCAATGATTCTTGATTTAGGATTAATAAGTAAATCTAGTGACAAACTGAATAGTTATTCAAACCTAAACACCTTTGTTCCTGCTGCAAAATTTAATGGATTGATGATGGGCATTGGTATCCTATGGAATTCAAAATCAGCTGGAATGAATATGCCAATAGGATACTACACTGGATTTAGTATTGACTATGTGAAAGGAAAACTTACCAATACAATTCCTAAACATCAATTAAGCGAAACTGTTGAATGGACGACTTACGCTTTAAATTACAATGAAAATCACACTGCATATTATCAAACGAATACAAATGACCTTGATTATACTTTTAATGCAAGTGGGTATCATTTTAATTTTTATTATGGCAAAAATTTATATTTAGCTAAAAATATAGTTATGGACTTATGCATCAAATGGGGATTTGCATATTATGCCTACAAGCCAACTAACTTTACAGCATACCCTGTAAATACTAATAACAGTTATTTATCGGAACCAAAACATGTAGGATATGCAAATAGTGGCGGCTATACCATTTATGACAAATCTGACGACATTTATTATATAAAGAACGGTGGTTTTAATCTATTGCCAAACCTTTATCCATCTGCAATTGCAGACCAAGTAAATAACTCTGGTTCAAAAGCTACTTCATCTGATTTATTACTATATGGTTCAAGCGGAATTGAGACCGCTAAAACTTTACGTGTATTTAAATTTATTCTTCTTCCTCAAATTAAAGTAGGCTACCTATTTTAAAATATCAGAATAAAAAATTTCATTTGTGCCATGAAAAAAATATTACTTTTTTGTGGCACATTTTTTTTGTGCT
>JBDKJJ010000305.1:0-4369 GCA_039796635.1 Bacteroidota bacterium | reverse complement strand
CAACGCCTTCTTTAATTTTCTTTTCTACATAGCCACGTTGTTGAACTGTATTAATTGTAGGCGCATAAGTTGAAGGACGACCAATACCTAATTCTTCTAATTTTTTAACCAAACTTGCTTCCGTGTATCTTGATGGAGGTGCTGAAAAACGTTGTACGGCAGTCATTTCTTTAAAACCAACTTTTTGATTTACAGCTAAAGGCGGCAATAAACTTTCTTTTTCGTCTTCTTCATTTTCATCATCCGTATCTTCCATATACACTTTTAAAAAACCATCAAATTTTATCACTTCACCTGAGGCAGATAAATTTTCTTTGTTGGTTGAGATTTCAATAGTTGCAGTAGTTTTTTCTAAAACGGCATCTTCCATTTGCGATGCAATAGTTCGGCGCCAAATTAATTGATATAAACGCAATTGATCGCTTTCAACATCTACTTCAATATTGGCTAAATCAGTAGGGCGAATGGCTTCATGCGCTTCTTGAGCATTGGCAGTTTTACCTGTATAATGGCGTTGCTTATGATAATTTTCGCCGTACAATTTTTTAATTTGTTGTTGTGCATTTTTCAAAGCTTGTTCACTTAAATTAACCGAGTCAGTTCTCATATAAGTGATATGTCCTGCTTCATATAATCTTTGCGCCAACATCATCGTTTTTGAAACATTCATGTACAATTTACGTGATGCTTCTTGTTGTAAAGTTGAGGTGGTGAAAGGTGCAGCAGGTGTACGTTTTCCTGGTCTTACATCTACATTAGTTACTGTATAAGATGCATTTTTACAACTGATTAAAAACTTTTCAGCATCGCCTTGTAACTCATATTTTTTTGGTAATTCAGCTTTGAATGCAATTGTTTTTCCATCCCGTTCAGCAGTTAAAATAGCAACTACTTTGAAAAAACTTTTTGAATTATGCGATGTAATATCTCTTTCTTTTTCAACAATTAATCTAACTGCTACTGATTGTACTCTCCCTGCTGAAAGACCACTTCCTGCTGAAAGTTTACGCCATAAAATGGGTGATAATTCAAAGCCCACAATTCTATCTAAAACTCTTCGTGCTTGTTGTGCATCTACTAAATTTAAATCAACCTTTCTTGGTTTGGTAATAGCTTCTTGAATGGCAGATTTGGTGATTTCATGAAAAACAATTCGCTTCGTATTTTTAGCATCTAAATTAAGTGCTTCGCAAAGGTGCCAGCTGATAGCTTCACCTTCACGGTCTTCATCCGTTGCTAACCACACTTCAGCACCTTTAGCTAATTTCTTTAGTTCTTTTACAACTTCTTCTTTATCCTCACTAATGATATAATTAGGTTTGAATCCATTTGCAATATCAACTCCCTTGTCACCTTTAGCTAAATCGCGGATATGACCTTTACTACTCACTACTTTAAAATCACCGCCCAAATATTTTTCAATGGTTTTTGCTTTGGCTGGCGACTCAACAATCAATAAATTTTTTGCCATTCACTATTTTTTAATAAGTGCAAATAAAACTTTTCAAATTGAAAAAGCAAAATTTTATGCTTAAATACAATTAATTTCATTTTCAATTCTGTAAATTTTCTTACTAATTATGTAACGTAATTATAATTTATTTAATTCATATTTGTAAAGCATAACAAAGCAAAGCCTATGCAAATCAAAAAAAATTTAGCCATTAGTGATACTGGCTTCGTATTCGACCCAGGCAATGGGGAATCATTTTCAGTGAATCCTATTGGGTTAGAAATTTTAAAAAGTTTAAAAGATGGTAAACCTGATTCTGAAATCAAAAAAATAATTGTGTCAAAATATCAAGTGGATGATGACTCAGTTGAAAAAGATTTTTATGATTTCACCAAAATGTTAGAAACATTAAAACTTACTGAAAGTGAATCGAAGAAAGATTAATGTTGCAATAACTGGTTTGAACAATGTGGATAGTCCTGGGCCTGGAATACCCGTTATTCGTGGCTTATTGGATAGTAAAGAATTTGATGTAAGAATAATTGGCTTAAGCTACGATGCTTTAGAGCCAGGAATTTATATGCATGATTTGGTGAGTAAAACTTACCAAATTCCGTTGCCAAGCACAGGTATTAAAACTGTGTTTGAACGCATCAAACAAATAAATGAAACAGAAAAAATTGATGTGTTGATTCCGAATTTTGATGCTGAACTTTTTAATTTTATTAAAATGAGTGAGCAGTTGGAAAATGAATTAAGCATCAAAACTTTTTTACCAACCTTACATCAATTTGAAGAACGTCATAAATCTAACTTAAATGCTTTTGGTGAGAAATATGGAATTAAAGTTCCGAAAAGCAAAATGATTTATAGTGTGAATGAAATACCAATGTTGTTCACTGAATTTACTTATCCATTAGTAGTGAAGGGGAAATTTTATGATGCATCAGTTGCCTATAATCAAGAACAAGCTATTTCAGCATTTTCAAAAATTGCTACAAAATGGGGTTTGCCAATCATCATTCAACAATTTACTTATGGAACTGAAGTGAATGTAACAGCAATTGGCGATGGCGAAGGCAATATAATTGGCGCCGTACCGATGCGAAAAACTTTTATCACTGATAAAGGAAAAGCTTGGGCAGGTATTACTTTACAAGATGAAAATTTATTGAACATTGCTACTTCAATGATTAAAAATTCAAAGTGGAAAGGGCCATGTGAATTGGAAATGATTAAAACAAATGAGGGTGAATATTATTTAATTGAAATCAATCCTCGATTTCCGGCTTGGGTTTATTTGGCGGTTGGCGCAGGGCAAAATCATCCTGAGGCTTTATTAAAAATGGCACTTGGAGAAAAGGTAGAACCATTTACCAGTCATGAAGTTGGCAAAATGTTTATTCGTTACAGCTATGATATTATTTGCGATTTAAAAGAATTTGAAACTATTTCAACAATGGGTGAATTGTAAAAAATTATTTAAACCACATAGAATAGAAAAGAACTTAAACCGCAGAGTACGCAAAGATTTCGCAAAGTTCATAGAGAAAGATTTTTGAGTTTTTTTTGCGAACTCTGCGATGAATTTAATTAGCGGTCTTTGCTGTTAAGAATGAATTAGGCTTAAAAGAACTATATGGTTTTGTATTAAAATTTGGATTGAAAAAAATAAAGTAAAATGAAAAGATTACAATACGAACGTCCACTCATTCAGCGATTGAATAGTGGATTGATGAATAAATTCGGAACCAAAACTGAATATTCACCAGTAACACATATTGATGATGTTTCGGTAAAAAATTTACTTGCTGAATTCGGTTCGCCATTGTTTGTAATGAGCGAAAGAACAATCCGTAATGCTTACAAAGAAGCTGTAAGAGCATTTAAAACTCGATATCCAAAAATTCAATTTGCTTGGAGTTATAAAACTAACTACATCAATGCGGTTTGTAATGTATTTCATCAAGAAGGTTCATGGGCTGAAGTAGTAAGTGGTTTTGAATATGAAAAAGCCATTAATAATGGTGTGCCTGGCAATAAAATTTTGTTCAATGGGCCTGATAAAACCGAAGCTGAATTACGAAAAGCAATTGAAAATAATTCACCAATTCATATTGACCATTTAGATGAATTGTATTTGCTAAATGAATTAGCAGATGAGTTGAATGCCCGACCAAGTGTGGCAATCAGAGTAAATATGGACACTGGAATTTATCCTATTTGGGATAGATTTGGATTTAACTATGAAAATGGTCAGGCTTGGGATGCTATCAATAAAATTATTTTAGCTGATAAATTAGAATTGATTGGATTGCATTGCCATATCGGAACATTCATGTTATCGCCAAGTGCTTACGGAATTGCCGCTTCTAAAATGAGTGATTTAGCTTTAGGTATTAAAAAGAAATACAGAAAAAATATTCAATACATTGATATGGGTGGTGGCTTTGCTTCTAAGAATACTTTAAAAGGTTCGTACCTTCAAGGTGTTGACACCAATCCAAGTTTCGATCAATTTGCTGAAGCAATTACTACATCAATATTAAATGCAGGATTTACACAAGACGAATTACCACTTTTAATTTTGGAAACAGGAAGAGCCTTAGTAGATGAAGCTGGTTTTTTATTAGGAACAGTAATTTCAAACAAGCGATTGAGTGATGGCAGAAGAGCAACTATTATGGATTTTGGTGTAAACATTATGTTCACTTCTTTTTGGTATGACCACAAAATTAGTCCTGCTCAAGAGTTTAGTAATTACACAGAAGATTCAATTGTATTCGGGCCATTGTGTATGAATATTGATGTGATTCGTGAGCATATTACTTTACCTCCTTTAAAAAGAAATGATAATGTGGTTGTACATTGTGTAGGGGCATATAATATGACTCAATGGATGCAGTTCATTGCTTT
>JBDKJJ010000304.1:0-2748 GCA_039796635.1 Bacteroidota bacterium | reverse complement strand
GCTGATGGAATGGCAAACACACACAATAATAAAAGTGGCTTTTTAGTAGGAAAATAATCGTTGAATATTTTATACAAACTGAGTAACCCAACCATTGTAATCAATTCAAAAAATAATGTATTTATATACATGTTTTTATTTGATAATAAATTAAATAAAGCAAGAATTCTTACAATGATTAATGACCCATTATCACCCCAAAAAACAATATGTTTTTCGTAAGGTGCAAGTTCAGGCGGCACATAATCACCATACCAACCAAATACAAGTTTTATATAATTGATAGGATTATCAGATAATGCGCTGTACATCCAATTTGCATTTTTTTGAAATCTTAAAACATCACCACCTCCGTAATAATAATTGTGAACAAAATTGTAGGCTATACCTGCTAAAACTTTAACAAAAAAAAGTATCAATACTGAAGTTGAATTCAGATTGAAATATCTATAAATTCTGAATCTATAAATAAGTAATGAAAATAAAATAAAGTAAAAACAAAACAGGATATAATCCATTTATGCAGTTTGAATTTAAGAGTGTAAAAGTGCATAAAATGTTGCTTGATTTAAAATTAATTTAAGTGATTATTCAGCCTGTTCAGTGTTAAATTATTGTTTAACAAAAGTTGATTTAATAACTAAATTTGCAAAAATAATTTTAAAAAAGATGATTCCATTTTCGCCACCATTTATGAATGAAGAAGTTATTGCTGAAGTTACCGATGCTTTGAGAAGCGGATGGATTACAACAGGCCCTAAAACAAAATCATTAGAAAAAATTGTAGCTGAATATGTTTCGGTGAATAATGTATTGTGTTTAAATTCAGCTACTGCCGGGTTAGAGTTAATGTTGAGATGGTTTGGTGTAAAAGAAGGTGATGAAGTAATTGTGCCTGTATATACTTATAGTGCTACTGCCAACGTGGTGATGCATTGCGGCGCAAAACCAGTTATGGTAGATGTTTCTTCAACTGATTTCAATATCAATATTGAAAAGATTAAAAAAGCAATTACTGAAAAAACAAAAGCAATATTACCAGTTGATTTCGCAGGATATCCTTGTGATTATGATGCCATAAATAAGTTGATAAATGAAGATGAAATCAAATTGAAATTCAATGCATCAAATGAAGTTCAAAAAAAATTAGGGAGAATTATTGTGATTAGTGATGCTGCACATTCTTTGGGTGCATATTATAAAGGCAAACGTACTGGCTCATTATGCGATGCCACAGTATTTTCATTTCATGCTGTTAAAAATTTAACAACTGCTGAAGGCGGCGCTTTATGTATCAATTTACCAAAGCCATTTATTAATGAAGAAATTTATAAATCAATTTATATTTCATCATTGCATGGTCAAACTAAAGATGCTTTAGCTAAAACCCAAAAAGGTGCTTGGGAATATGATATAATTGAAGCAGGTTATAAATGTAATATGCCCGATATTTCAGCAGCTATCGGCATTGCACAGTTTAAATATTATGAACCCATTATTTTACCAAGAAGAAAAAAAATATTTGAACAATACAATGCAATATTTGAAAAGCAGGAATGGGCAATCACCCCTAAATATTTTGAAAACGATACTATCTCATCTTTTCATGTTTATCCACTACGAATTAAAAATATTAGTATTGAACAACGAAATGAAATAATTCAAAAAATATTTGATAAAGATGTATCCGTGAATGTGCATTTTAAGCCACTTCCGTTGTTATCAGTTTATAAAAATGCTGGTTATCAAATTGAAAACTATCCAACTGCAATGCAATTATTTTCTTCTGAAATATCATTACCAGTATTTGCTGATTTAAATGATGAAATGCTTAAATTGGTTACTGATGCCGTAATTGTAAGTGTTAATGAAGTGTTGATGAAGTAATTTTCTGACATTTTTGTTATTTTACTCGACTAATTGGAGCCATTATTAACAAATGAAAGTGAACTACTTAGATATAAAAAATATAAAAAAAAGTAAAATTTTTTTAAAATTTGGGCAGCCCAATCTTTATTTTTTATTAAACCACTAATTAAGTTTTCAAATGAAAAAAGCCGAAGATATAAAATTCTTTATAGTTGATGATGTAGAAATGTGTTATGAAACAACCAAAATGCATTTGCAAAATTTAGGTTATAGTCAAATAAGATGTTTCAATTCAGGTCATGAATGTTTGAATGATTTAATCGAAAAGCCTGATGTTGTATTTTTGGATCATGAAATGCCTGAAATTACTGGCGTTGAAGTATTAAAAAAAATTAAAAGATTTGATCCTGATATTTTTGTGGTAGTTGTTTCAGGGCAAGAAACAATTCAAGTAGCCATTGATTTTTTAAAATTTGGAGCGTTTGACTATATTATTAAAAATGGAAATGAAGGCAAAGCAATTGAAATAGTAATGAGCAAAATATTAGCGGTAATGAAGCTAATGGATAATGAACAAAAAGGATTTTTAAAGAAAATATTTTCATGATTTACAAATGAAAAAACAATTTACTCCATTTATATTATTTTGTTTAATGGCATTAGTTATGCAAAGTTGTTTAACTCAAAACATGATGCAAAAACCATTAATAAAAAATACAATGCCCGATGGTTTTTATGCTTCAAGCGCTTCAAAACTATACACTATTAAGGTTGATGATAAACTTAATATAAGTATTTGGGGGCATGATGAACTTAGTATTGGATCCGTTTATGGCATTTATAATTCAAATGAGGTATATGGTAAATGGGTAATGGTTG
>JBDKJJ010000303.1:0-5760 GCA_039796635.1 Bacteroidota bacterium | reverse complement strand
TTTGGTGCATTTAGGCGCAGAAGTAACTTGGTCATCTTGTAATATCTTCTCGACTCAAGATCAAGCCGCAGTAGCGATTGCAGCCGCAGGAATTTCTGTTTATGCTTGGAAAGGTATGACCGAAGAGGAGTTTAATTGGGCAATTGAGCAAACTTTATTCTTTGGCGAAGACCGCAAACCATTAAACATGATTTTAGATGATGGTGGCGATTTGACTAACATGGTTTTTGATAAATATCCTGAATTGATTGCTAACATCAAAGGTTTGTCAGAAGAAACTACTACAGGTGTTCACCGTTTGTATGAAAGAATGGCTGCTGGTACATTACCAATTCCAGCTATCAATGTGAATGATTCAGTTACTAAATCAAAATTTGATAATAAATACGGTTGTAAAGAATCATTAGTTGATTCAATCCGCCGTGCTACTGATGTGATGATGGCTGGTAAAGTAGCTGTGGTTGGTTCTTATGGTGATGTAGGTAAAGGTTCTGCTGCTTCATTACAAGGTGCTGGTTGCCGTGTTATCGTTACTGAAATTGATCCAATTTGTGCATTACAAGCTGCTATGGACGGCTTTGAAGTAAAGAAAATGATTGATGCAGTGAAAGAAGCTGACATCATTGTTACTGCTTCTGGCTGCCGTGATTTGATTACTGAAAAACATTTCAGAGCAATGAAAGATAAAGCTATCGTTTGTAATATCGGTCACTTCGATATTGAAATTGATATGGCTTGGTTGAATAGCAATTATGGCAATACAAAAGATACTATTAAACCTCAAGTTGATAAATATACTATTGATGGAAAAGATGTAATCGTTTTGGCTGAAGGTCGATTGGTAAACTTAGGTTGTGCAACTGGTCATCCTTCATTTGTAATGAGTAATTCATTCACTAACCAAACTTTGGCTCAATTAGAATTGTGGACTAACACTGCTAACTACGAAAACAAAGTATATGTGTTACCTAAGCATTTAGATGAAAAAGTTGCTCGTTTACACTTAGCTAAAATTGGTGTTGAGTTAGATGTTTTAACTACAGAACAATCAAGCTATTTAGGTATTCCAGCTGCTGGCCCTTACAAGGCAGATTATTATAGATACTAAGAAATTAACGATAAATCGTTACTAGTTTCTTGAAATACAAATCCCGAATCATTTAATTGATTCGGGATTTTTTATTTGATATAAAAGTAGTTTTATAACCAAGCTTTAAATTTTGAGAGTTTTAAAACGAAGAATTATTTTTTTAAATTCATTGCCTGTACTAACTTCAACTTATGCTTGTTAAAAAAAACATATATCAAAATATGGCATGTATCTTTTTGTATCCGATAGGTCAATATTTTTTTACCCACATTTAATCCACAAAAATCTTCAAAAGTCTTTTCAAATCAGCGTTTTGAGCTGTAACTCAACACACAAAAGCGTTTCGATTGTCAAGTGTTTCTTATCCACATAATGTTTAAAAATTAAAAATGTTTTCGGCTTCTTTTAGGGCTAAGTTTGGATATATATTTGTCGTCCCTCTAAAAAAGTTTTTACTAAATCATTCAAAGCGAAAAAGAAAAAGAGTGTTTTAAAGATAGTAATAAGTTAGTCGAATTTAAAGAGGAAAATCAAATTTATATTAGTTCTGGTTGTTCATTGAAACAGGATGAATAATCTAAAATTTAAAAAGCTGGTAAAGCCCGGCAGGAAATTGTATCCATCATACTTTTCTGAACGTGGCGCATCCATAAAAATATAGAAGAAACCATTAAACCATTTTACCATTATGAGTAAAAAAGAAAAAGAAAATGTAAATAGCGGAATGAAATTCAACCGCTACTATACCGTTGAAGGTATTAACGTATTCGATATGTTTGAATACGATTTGCGTACATCGGTAATTAAAGATACTAACGGAAAAAATGTGTTTGAAATGACAGGTGTTGAAGTTCCTAAACAATGGAGCCAAACAGCTACTGATATTTTAGCACAAAAATATTTCCGTAAAGCAGGTGTGCCACAAGCCGATGGTACAACAAGTAGTGAGAAGTCGATTAAACAAGTAGCACATCGTATGGCTAATTGTTGGAGAGTGTGGGGCGAAAAATATGGCTACTTTGCTACCGAACAAGATGCACAAATTTTTTATGATGAATTAGTATATTCAATTGTTGGTCAGTTTGCGGCGCCTAACTCACCTCAATGGTTCAATACTGGTTTGTATGAAAGCTATGGCATCACTGGCAAACCTCAAGGTCACTATTATGTTGACCCAATTGACAGAAAATTAAAAAAATCTACTTCAGCATACGAACGTCCTCAACCACATGCATGCTTTATTTTAAGCGTTGATGATGATTTAGTAAACGAAGGTGGAATTATGGATTTATGGGTTCGTGAAGCTCGTATTTTTAAATATGGTTCAGGCGTAGGAACAAACTTCTCAAATGTACGTGGTGAAGGTGAAAAATTAAGTGGTGGCGGTACTTCAAGTGGCTTGATGAGTTTTTTAAGAATTGGTGACCGCTCAGCTGGCGCCATAAAATCAGGTGGTACAACTCGTAGAGCTGCTAAAATGGTATGTTTAGATTTAGATCATCCTGAAGCATTAAAATTTATTGATTGGAAGGTAGAAGAAGAAAAGAAAGTAGCTGCATTAATTGCTGCTGGTTATGATAGTCATTACGAAGGAGAAGCATACAGAACAGTAAGCGGACAAAACAGCAACAACTCTGTTCGTATTCCTAATTCATTCTTCGAAAAATTAGAACAAAATGCTGATTGGGAATTTAAAGCTCGTTCAAATGGTGAAGTAATGAGCACTATTCCTGCTAACGAATTGTGGGATAAAATTGCTTATGCAGCTTGGCGTTGTGCTGACCCAGGTGTGCAATATGATACTACTATTAATGAATGGCATACTTGTCCTCAAGGTGGTCCTATCAGAGCATCTAACCCATGTAGTGAATACATGTTCTTAGATAACACAGCTTGTAACTTAGCTTCAGTAAACTTAATGAAATTGTTAGACCCAATTAGTTTAACATTTGATATTAAAGGATACGAGCATGTTAATCGCATCTGGACAATGGTATTGGAAATTTCAGTATTGATGGCTCAGTTTCCATCTAAAGAAGTAGCACAATTATCTTATGAATACAGAACATTAGGATTAGGATTTGCTAATCTTGGTGCATGTTTAATGGTAATGGGTATTCCTTACGATAGCGATAAAGCAAGAAGTATTGCTGGAGCATTAAGCGCTGTAATGACTGGTGTTTCTTACAGAACATCTGCTGAAATGGCTCAACACTTAGGTGCCTTCCCTCGTTATGAAGATAACAAAGAAGATATGTTGAGAGTTATGCGTAATCATCGTTATGCAGCTTATGATTCAAAAGAAAACTACGAAGGCTTAAGCATTAAACCACAAGGTATTGATGCTAAATTCTGCCCTGATTATTTATTAAATGCTGCTTGTAAAGCTTGGGATGATGCATTACAATTAGGTGAAAAATATGGTTACAGAAATGCTCAAACTACCGTAATTGCTCCTACAGGAACAATTGGATTAGTAATGGATTGCGATACAACAGGTGTTGAACCTGATTTTGCTTTAGTTAAATTTAAAAAATTATCGGGTGGTGGTTACTTCAAAATTATTAACCAATCGGTGCCTTGGGCTTTAAGAACTTTAGGTTACACAGCTGATCAAGTAGAAGGGATTGTAAACTATGCTAAAGGTCATGGTACATTGAATGGTTGTAAATCAATTTCATTAGATGCCTTACGCAGTAAAGGTTTCAACGAAAAAGATATTGAAAAAATTGAATCAGCATTACCTGGCGCATTTGATATTGGCTTTGCTATCAATCCTTATACATTAGGCGAAGAAACTATGCAACGCCTTGGCTTTAGTCAAGAATTGTATAGCAATCCAAGTTTTCATTTGTTAGAAGCTTTAGGATTCAGCCAATCACAAATTGATGATGCAAACATTTATGTATGCGGTACAATGACTGTAGAAGGTGCTCCGATGCTTAAAGAAGAACACTTGCCAGTATTTGATACGGCTAACAAATGTGGTGTTACAGGCACTCGTTACATTCATGCTCATGGTCATATTCGTATGATGGGTAGCGTACAACCATTTATCAGTGGTGCTATTTCAAAAACAATTAACTTACCTAATGAAGCTACATTAGAAGATATACAAAGCTGCTACAAATTAAGCTGGGAACAATGCTTAAAAGCAAATGCTGTTTATCGTGATGGTAGTAAAATGAGCCAACCATTAAATAATAAAAAAGACGAAAAAAAATCAGAAGGCGGTGCTGCTACATTAGAAATGAGTTCATTAACGGTTGATGAATTATTAGAAGAAGTTACAAAACGTGTTCAAGCAAGCCCTGATACACAATTAAAACGTGCATTAGCAAGAGTAGTAGAACGCAAATCATTACCTTCTAAGCGTCATGGATACACACATAAAGCTAAGATTGACGGACAAGCAGTATTTGTTCGTACTGGTGAATACAGCGATGGTACAATAGGCGAATTATTTATTGATATGCACAAAGAAGGTGCTGCCTTCCGTAGTATGCTAAACTGTTTTGCAATTGCAGTATCAGTAGGCTTACAATATGGTGTGCCTTTAGAAGAATTTGTAGATAAATTTACATTCACACGTTTTGAACCAGCAGGAAGAATTGACCATCCGAATATTAAGAGTGGTACATCTGTAGTTGATTTTATCTTCCGCTTATTAGGTTATGAATATTTAAATCGTACTGATTTAGTACATGTACAAAATGAAGTAGAAAACGAATTTGTTCGTGAAATGCAAGCAGAAGGCGAATTTGAAGCTGCTGCTGTAAAATCTGAACCAGTTGAAATGACTTCGTTAGTAAAATCAGCTAATGGTATGAAACAAGTAAAACCTGTAAAACATACATCAGGTGATGCACCAGCTTGCTCTACCTGCGGACATACAACTGTACGTAGCGGCACATGTTATAAATGCTTAAACTGCGGCACCACTACAGGTTGTGTATAAACAATGTGATGATGTGATAATTAGCTAATCTGCTAATTGAAAATACAGAAACGCTCAATCATAAATGGTTGGGCGTTTTTTATTGTATTTATACTTCATAACAATTAATACCGATTACGTTTTCAATAAAGTCCATCCCGAAGAAATCGGGACGTTTCACTCATTTGTACTATTTTCAAACTGTATCTGCATTTCCCACTTCACTACTCCAAAATAGTTTGGACTATTTTGTTGTTGGAATTGGTATAACGTAGAGTACTCATTTAATACTTAAATATTACTCCTAACATGGCATTTAATCCAAATGATTTGTAGCCATAAAATGTTTGGTATTGTTGGTTTAAAATATTGTTTACTTGTGCAAATCCTGAAATGTATTTTGTGTAATTATAAGTAGCCCCCAGGCTAATGTCTAGCGGCAAATCGCCTTTAATGGCTACAGTTTTAGTGCCTAATAATGTTTTGGGTTGTTGCCATGTAGTGGCAGAAGCTTGAACTTTTATTTTATCAGCAATACGATAAGAACCATTCACACTAAATCTAACAGGTGGGAAATTCCAAGCTGTAATGTCTTTACTTAATTTATAAAAATTATAATAATCAAATGAAGCTAATAATTTCAATTTTTCATTTTGATTATAGGATACATCCGAATGAAAATTCAGAATAGTAGCTTCATCAACATATTTCATTGTTAGTTCGCCGCCACGAA
>JBDKJJ010000302.1:0-5340 GCA_039796635.1 Bacteroidota bacterium | reverse complement strand
TAAAATCTTACCCAACCGAAAAGTATTTTTCAAATTTTGCTTGCTTAAATTTTGGAGAATTAATTAGTGAAACAGATATGAATTTTTCGTTTCAACCATTTTCATTTCCCTTAGCAAAATTTCCTGAAAATATTATTTCAAATTATCACAACACAAGAGATTTTCCTGCAATAGAAGGCGTTTCGAAGCTTAGCTTACATTTACGATTTGGCACAATAAGTATTCGTGAATTAATGAAAACAGCCAAATCATTAAATGAAAAATATTTGAATGAATTGATATGGAGAGAATTTTACATGATGATACTTTGGCATTTTCCGTATGTAGCAAATTCATGTTTTAAAAAAGAATATAACCATATAAAATGGCGAAACAACGAAGCTGAATTTGATGCTTGGTGCAACGGGAAAACAGGCTACCCAATTGTAGATGCAGGCATGAATGAATTAAACGAAACTGGCTTTATGCATAATCGAGTACGAATGATTGTTGCTAGTTTTTTAACTAAACATTTGCTAATAGATTGGCGTTGGGGCGAAGCCTACTTTGCAAAAAAATTATTAGATTTTGAATTAAGCAGCAATAATGGAGGCTGGCAATGGGCTGCTGGTTGCGGCGTAGATGCTGCTCCTTATTTCAGGGTATTTAATCCTGCTTTGCAAACCGAACGATTTGATAAAGACTTAAAATACATCAACAAATGGTTGCCCGAGTTAAATTCATTCCATTATCCAAAGCCAATTGTAGAACACAAATTTGCCAGAGATAGAGTATTGAAAGTGTATGCTGAGTGTTTGAAGAAATTTTAAAAGGCTGTTAGTTTTAACAGCCTTTTAAAATTTTTTTTCTCTTCATTTATTTTATCACTCCCATTTCTTTAGCCACTTTAGTGAAGGCAGCTATGGCTTTATCTAAATGATGTGTATCATGTGCAGCACTCATTTGCACACGAATACGAGCCTTGCCTTTTGCTACCACAGGATAGAAAAATCCTATTACATAAATTCCTTCCTCTAATAATTTAGCAGCCATTTCTTGCGCTATAGTTGCTTCGTATAACATAATTGGTACAATAGGATGTACGCCTGGTTTAATATCAAAACCAGCTTCTGTCATTTTAGTACGGAAGTATTGTGTATTGTTCCAAAGTTTATCTCTTAATTCGGTGGTGCTGCTTAATAAATCTAACACTGCAATAGAAGCCCCAACAATAGCTGGCGACAATGTATTGCTAAATAAATAAGGGCGACTACGTTGGCGCAACATATCAATTATTTCTTTTCTTCCGCTTGTAAAACCACCCAAGGCGCCGCCTAAAGCCTTTCCTAAAGTACCTGTGATGATATCAATTTTACCCATTACATTATGGAACTCATGTGTACCTCTTCCTGTTTTACCCATAAATCCTGATGCATGACATTCATCCATCATAATCAAAGCATCATATTTTTCAGCTAATACAACTATTTCATCCAATTTAGCTACCGAACCATCCATGCTAAATGCACCATCGGTTACAATTATTCGGCTGCGGCAATTTTGAGCAGATTGTAATTGTTTTTCTAAATCAACCATATCATTATTTAAATAACGAAAACGCTGTGCTTTACACAATCTTATTCCATCAATTATTGATGCATGATTTAATTCATCACTAATAATAGCATCTTGCTCATTAAACAATGGTTCAAATACGCCACCATTTGCATCAAATGCAGCAGCGTATAAAATAGTGTCTTCAGTTCCTAAAAACTCAGCAATCTTTCTTTCTAAAGTTTTATGAATATCCTGTGTACCACAAATAAATCTTACACTGCTCATGCCATATCCATGCGTATCAATAGCAGCTTTGGCGGCTTCCAACACTTTAGGATGCGATGATAATCCTAAATAATTATTGGCACAAAAGTTAATTACTGTTTTTCCATTTACAGTAATTTCAGCACCTTGTGGTGATGTAATTATTCTTTCCGATTTATACAATCCACTTTCCTTAATTTCTTTTAACTCTTGCTGTAAGCGATTTTGAACGTTATTATACATTTCTTATTGATTTAGAATTAATAAATTTTTGAAAACAAAAAAAGAGAAAACCAAACATTAGTTTTCTCTTTTTATTATTACTTATTGCCTATCCTCAATTATTTAGCAGGAGCAGTAGGCATTGGAGCAGAGCCAGCATTTTTTTGCTTGCTAATTGCTTCGGTTACTTCATCCTTAGGTGTTCCGTTTTTAGTAGCTTTTGGCATTACAAAAAAGCTTCCTAATGCAATCACTGCAATTACAGCAGCTAAAGCCCAAGTTGATTTTTCTAAAAAATCTGTGGTACGCTGAACGCCTAATAATTGATTATTGAATCCACCAAAAGTGCTACTTAATCCACCACCTTTTGGATTTTGAACTAAAACGATAAGGATTAAAAGCACACTTGCTATAATCATTAATACTACAAATACTGAAAGTAACATCTTATTATTATTTGATTTTATTTTTTATTTCCGCAATTCGGGACGCAAAGAAAACACTTTTTTCGGGTTTTAGCAAACCCAATTTTTCATAAGTTGAAATTGCTTTATCGTACTTTTCTTGTTGTTCAAAAATTTTAGCCATAGTCTCCGTTACAAATTCATCATGTTGTTGCATACTAAAAGTTGATAATTCGGCTAAATTCACCTTGAGTTCATCTACATCGTTATCATCTACATCTTCATATCCTTCCTCTATTTTTGCAATTATATCAGATGATTTTTTAGCTATTGGTTTAGGTTCAATCGTTTTTTCTTCGCCAATTTTTGAACCTTTATTAAACTTTTTCAACCATGATGTGAATGATTTTGGATTTTCTTCTTTTGCATTATTCAATGATGGTGTAGTAACTTTTTCTTTTTCAACTTTCATTTCAGTTGCCATTATTTTTGGCTTTTGTGTTTCTACTTTAGTAATAATTGGTGTTTTGATTTTTTCTTCAACAACTGGCTCAACTTCATTTGCCTTTAATTCAACTTCTTTTACTTCAGATAAATCAATTTTTTTAATCACAAATTCTTTTTCAACAACATCAAGCTTTTCAACTTTTTCTTCTATTACGTTAATTGTTGGTTGAGCAATTTCAGCAGTTTCAACCAATTCTACTTGTGGTTGCAATTCTATAATTTCTTGTTTTACTTCAACCAATTTATTGTCGATTACAACATCTTCAACTTTTATTTCAATAATTGGCGCTGTTATTTTTTCTTCAACCTTTATTTCTTCTTTTTTAATTTCAATTATTTTTTTTGGAGCAATATCAGTTTCAATTAAATTAAATAGTTCAGCTCTGTTATAACTTAGCAAGGCTGCATGTTGAAGTTGCTCATTGAATTGTTGGCTATTCATCATCTGATATTTTTTAGCTAACATTTGATGAGCCTTTACAAACCAAGGATATTTTTGGATGAGTTGTTCTAAATACCCAACCGAAATATCATTAAGATAAGTTACATCTTGTAAAGCTTTCTGAAATATTTGTTGTTGGTTTTCAATCATATTTATTTACCAATTAACTACTGATTTATTAAAAATATCATCTACAATTTGACGATTAAGCTCAGCAACCAACGAACTTTCGATACTTGAAAATGATTGTGTTGCATCAAAATTTATTGATTTTGTAAAGCTTTGACTCCACTTTTCTTTAACTTTTTTATTATTGATATAATCAATTTTTACTGTCATTATCAGTTGGCTACCAGCGGCTTGATTACCCGATCTGCCCACTGCATTAATAGTATAATCTGAAATATAGCCTGAAAAATCTAAATCACCGCCTTTGTCAACCAATTTCAAACCGCTTTCGTTTATCAATTTATTTCGCAATGCTTCAGTAAATTGCTGACTTAACGCAGGATTGATAGTAGCTGCTTGGTTGGTGATATAATGTACCGATGCTGTTTTAATATCAGGTGCTAATTGTCCTGATTTTAAAGAATAAAAGCAACATGATTGCATAGCAACCATTAAACACAGAAATATGTAAATGTATTTTTTCAAATTAATTATCTAATCCGTATTCAGTTATTTTTCGGTACAATGTTCTTTCTGAAATGCCTAATTCAATAGCTGCATTTCTTCTTCTGCCTTTATATTTTTTCAAGGCTTTTATGATTAATTCTTTTTCTTTTTCAGCAATATTTAATGATTCTTCCACCTCAGGCGCATGCTGCAAAACAATTGGCTGTTGTTGATTTGAAGTGATATTAACTATGGGTTGAATATCATTTCGTTGATTATTGTTTATTGAATATTCATTTGAAATGGGTGAAATATTTTGCTCCGTATGATAATTATATTCAACAGGATTGCCCTGCAAAATATTGCCCATAGCCTGTTTCAAATCATTCACATCTTTACGCATATCAAATAATAATTTGTAAAGTATTTCACGTTCGTTAGAAAATGATGGGTTTGAACCATTTGCTGTTTCGCCCATAATCATCGGAAACGAATCAATTTTTCCATCAGGCATAAACTTGGTTAACTGCGGTGCATTCACATCTTTTTCAGTTGACAAAACTGAAACTTGTTCTGCCATATTTTTCAACTCACGAATATTGCCTGGGAAAGGATAATTCAACAAAATCTGTTTTGCTGATTCATCTAATTGAATGGGCTGACGGCGATATTTATCTGCAAAATCCAAACAAAATTTACGAAACAAAATCAATATATCATCCTTACGTTCACGTAATGGCGGCACTTTTATAGGCACCGTATTTAATCTATAATATAAATCTTCTCTGAATTTTCCTTTAGCAATTGATTCTTTTAAATTAACATTAGTTGCAGCAATTACTCTCACATTTGTTTTCAAAACTTTTGATGAACCTACACGAATAAATTCACCAGTTTCTAGCACACGTAACAATCTGGCTTGAGTACCTAAAGGCATTTCGGCTATTTCATCTAAAAAAATAGTGCCTCCATTTACAGTTTCAAAATAACCTTTGCGGCTTTCATGAGCACCTGTAAACGAACCTTTTTCATGTCCAAATAATTCTGAATCAATTGTACCTTCAGGAATTGCGCCGCAGTTAACTGCAATAAATGGATTATGTTTTCGAGATGATTGTTGATGTATTACTTGCGAAAAAACTTCTTTACCCACACCACTTTCGCCTGTTATTAAAACTGATAAATCAGTAGATGCTACTTGAATAGCAATTTGCAAAGCATAATTTATACCTGCTGTATTCCCTAAAATTCCGTATCGTTGCTTTAATGATTGTAATTCCACTTGTAAAATTATTCAAAACAAAGTTAGAAATAAGATGCTGATTTTTTGAATGTTGATGAAATTAATAA
>JBDKJJ010000301.1:0-15968 GCA_039796635.1 Bacteroidota bacterium | reverse complement strand
CCAACTACATTGTATTCATGAGCAGCCATCACACTACCCCTGAATCCTTTCTGTTTGTTTTTTTTCAAAACTAAATTAATAATACCTGCATTGCCTTCGGCATCATACCTTGCAGATGGGGAGGTGATTACTTCAATCTTTGAAATATTATCAGCAGGAATGCTATGCAACATTTGTGCTAAATCATCACCGCTTAATTGCTGTAATCTTCCATCAATCATTACTGCTACTGAACTTCTGCCTGCAATCGCAATATTATTTTGAATAACTTGAACACCAGGCGCTCGTTTGATAGCATCCATCGCATCACCACCAGTGGCTGAAATACTATTTTCTACATTGAAAATTGTTTTATCGGCTTTGTATTCTACCAAAGGTTTTTTTGCAACAATAGTTACTTCTTTAGTAGTTTTAGTGATGCTTTCAAACAACATAAAATCAATTGTTGTATTTGCATTATAATTTTTTATCTCTGAATTAAATCCTTGCATTTCAGCTTTTACATATTTCACTTCTTGACTTGGAAATATTTTATAAAATCCAATTTTATCAGAAAAGGTAGCTAACACAACACTACTATCAGCTTTCAGTAAACTGATTTGTACACTTGCAATAGGTTGATTGTTTTTGTTTTTTATATAACCAGTAAGTGTAGTTGTGCTTTGTGCAAACGATGCTGAAGAAATTAGCAGCAAACAAAACACACGAATGAAATAAGTTGACATAAGCAATGTAATTAAGGTTTTATAAAACGTATTTGCTCTTAAAAAAAGTACAATTTTTGAAATTAAATATACGGTGTAAAATAGTGTTAAGTCAACTAAAGTTTAATTGTAGATTTGTTGCAGGTATTCATGAAGTTCCTGCAACTATATCGAAACTCATTTACGGCTATCCATCGCAACGTTTGGATATTAGCTATTGCCATGTTTATCAATCGAAGTGGATCAATGGTGTTGTTGTTTGCATCATTATACTTTACCAAACAATTGCATTTTAGCATGACCGATGCTGGATTGATTATGAGCTGTTATGGTATTGGTAGCATCTTAGGAAGTTATTTTGGCGGTTGGTTAACCGATAGAAAAAATGCTTACAGCATTATGCAAGTTTCATTAATCAGTTGTGGATTAATTCTGTTAAGTATTTTATTGACAGAATCGAAATACTTAATTGCATTAATTATTTTTTCGTATGCCTTTGCCGCTGATATGTTTCGCCCTGCCAATTCAGCGTCCATCGCCACTTTTAGTACTTCTGAAAACAGAACTCGTTCGGTTTCTTTAATGCGTTTGGCTATCAATTTAGGATTTTCCGTTGGGCCAGCAATTGGTGGATTTGTAGCTTTATATCTTGGTTATAAGTGGTTATTTGTGATAGATGCCTTTTCAAGTTTTGGTGCTGCATTATTGCTATATTTTTATTTGCCAAAAGAAATTAATCAACCACATTCAAAAGCTCATCATGTTTTAAATGATAGCTCAACTTCTGCCTATCGTGATTATGTATATCTTCTTTTTATTGGATTAACAGCCATTTATGGTATTTGTTTCTTTCAAATTTTTGCAAGTATTCCACAATACTTTGATAGGGTAAGTCATTACTCTGAAACAACAATTGGTTGGTTAATGGCGCTAAATGGATTTATTGTAGTGGTGATGGAAATGCCTATGGTTGCTTATTTAGAGAATAAGCGTAATAAATTTAATTATATAATATGGGGTTGCCTTTGTATTGCTGTTGCATTAACATTGCTGTATTTGGGTAACTCAATAATGCTGGTTGCCATTGCTTATACTTTTGTGATGACTGTTAGTGAAATATTTGCTATGCCTTTTATGATGAGCTTTGTTTTATCAAGAGGCAAAAAAGAAAGACAAGGGCAATACTCGGCTTTATATTCTATGGCGTACGGAATAGCTAATATTGCTGCCCCTTCGGTTGGTTTGACAATTGCACATCAATTTGGTTTTAATAGCATGTTTGTTTTCATGAGCATATTAAGTATATCAGCTGCGGTTGGTTTTGGGATACTGAAGTTAAAACTTAAAACAATGAATTCTTAAATTTATATTCTTCACACATTTGCTTCATTTTTTTACCAAATGCTTCACGATAAAATGTAGGCATACCATCATCATTGATTAAATATTTTTGATACTTTGATAATACTTCAGGGAAATGCTTTGCTACAGCATTCATAGTTAAAACTCTACCGCTAAAAGGTTCGTTACCAAACAAAGTAATGGTTGAAGGAAATAAATATTTAGCGCCAGCATTTTTAAATTGTTGAAACATTTCATCTAAATGAAGCTTTGTATCTGTAATGTAAGGCAACAAAGGCATTAAACTTACGCCACTATGAAAACCATAGTCAACAGCCGTTTTCAGAGCTTTTAATCGAATACTTGGTAACGGAGCGCCGGGTTCAAAAATTTTTCCTTTTGCATCATCAGTTGTTGAAAATGAAAATGTGATAAATAATTTATTCGCTAATTTTTCTTTTAAATCATTTGGTAAAATTGCAGTTGAATTTATTTTTTGTAGCAAATCAAAATCACGAATTACTAAATCTGATTTAGTAATAATGTGCAGCGGAAATTTATGTTTCAGAATTATTTCTAAAAGAGTTCGGGTGTGTTGAGTTTCTTTTTCAATTTGTAAATACGGGTCAGTGGCTGATGACATAACAATTATTCCGTATTGATTTTTTTTTGCTCGATTGGCCAATGCTTTATCTAACAATTCGGCTGCATTTTGTTTAACTGACAATTTTTCTGCCATGTTAGTTCCAAATTTGCTGCCTCTTATATAACAATAAGTGCAGTTGAAAGAACAAGCGCTATAAGGGTTTAAAGTATAATCATCCAAAAAATGGCTATCTCTTTTTTTGGTTTTGTTTAAAATAGTTTTAACATTGATGTATTGATACATAGATTTTTAAATAATTTAGGTATTGATTTTATCAATATTACCAATTGCAACAACAAAATTGTCCAAACTATTTAGGAGTTGTGAAGTGGTAAATGCCGATACAGTTTGAAAATAGTACAAATGAGTGAAACGTCACTATTTCTTCGGGATGGACTATATTGAAAAAGTAATCGGTTTAATATAGTGATTCTTTGAAAATTCTACCATTAATTTTGTTCATTAGCGCATCTTTTGTTTTGTATTCTTGGTTAAAAAATATGTTAAAAAGTTTTTTATTCTTCAATCTGTTAATGCTTATAAATATTTTTACAACATGAAAAATTACTTATTTATTTTCATTTTATCACTAACCACTTTTTTTGCAAAGGCTGATGAAGCAAACACTTTGTGGCAATTGGCTAATCATGCTTATCAAAATAAAAACTATGAAGCTGCCATTCATTTGTATGATAGTATGCTACGAAAAAATATTGGTAATCCTGAATTGTACTATAATGCAGGTAATGCCTATTTCAAAAACCATAATTTGGGAATGGCAATTTGGTGTTATGAAAAAGCGAATCAATTATCGCCAAGTGATGAAGAAATTAGCACTAATTTGAAAATTGCTCGATTGAGATTAATTGATAAAGTTGATTCAGCTCCTGAGTTTGTATTGTTTGGTTGGTGTAAAGGATTTTTGAAAATTTTTTCTATCAGAACTTGGGCGATAATTACTGTGCTGTGTTTTTGGATAATGTTATGTGGGTGGTTTTTGTACTACTTTACATTTGATTTTAGCATTGTTGGAAAATGGTTGATTTGGGTAGGCTTAATTTTAGGAATTTGTTTTTTAGGCATTTCATGGGCATCATTTGGGCAACAGAATAATGAAAAAATGGCAATTGTAATTTCTACAAATACCTCAATTAAATCAGCTCCTGATGAATCAGCTCCTGATTTATTTTTAATTCATGAAGGATTAAAAATAAAATTAAACAAATCAAATGGCGATTGGGTTAATATTTCAATTGCCGATGGAAAAGTTGGTTGGTGTAAAAAAATGAGTGTAAAAAATTTATAATTTATTTAAATTCATAGCAGCCAATATCTGGCAAACCTATTCTTAAATTGTCATCTAAATCATCAGTAATTGAATTGTTTTTTCCAGCATCAATTGCCGTTGAAGTACCCGTAATACGTAAGTTTGAGTAATTAGATTTGAATAAAGGATCAGTATTGATAATACAATTAACAAAGTGAGTGGGTTGAGCTGTAGTAGCAATATCAGTTCGCAACATGCAGTGATCAAAAACATAATCATATTTGTTTCCTACGCCTTGATCTTGATCAATAATAATTTCTTTATCCTTATCTATAGTACCATAAACAATACTATTGGTAAAAGTTGCATCTACATCAGCTAAATAAGCTGTACTTCCAAATGCTGCCCAATTGCTTATTCTTAAAACAGCATCATTATGCTGAATATCTGAACTTGAAAAGTTTGCTATGGTGCAATTTGTAAAGACTTGAGTACCGCCAAATAATAATTGCAACACATTTTTATTGCAATTAAAAAATGCCGAATTAGTTGCATTCACATCTGCCAAAAAACTAAACACAGCACTTTCTTCACAATTTTTAATCAAACATTTATTGATATTAATAATTGGTTTATTACTCAAATTATAATCAGATGCAAGGGATGAAGTGTTAGAGCCAGCTATAATTCCATTAGTTCCATTTTTTATAATACAGTGTGTAAGTGAACAAGGTTGGCAACCACGAATGAATACAAGTGAACCCCATTGTCCTGGTAATTCATCAAAATAATGTTCTAATCTATCGCCTTGAAATACAATGCTATCTGTTTTAGTTCCAATTGCTGAAAGCTGCCCAAATACATATAAATTGGCATTTTTATGCATAAAAATTTTAGCACCTTTTTGAATAGTTAGCAATGAATTTTTATCAACTATTCCCGTTCCTAAAACTAAATGTGGCTTGTCGTTTTTCCATAGTTCAGTTTGTCCTACATAAAATGTATCAGCTTTGTTGGATAAATCTTTTCGTTGTTTATGCAAATAAACATCTTGCCCAAATGCTTGCAGTACAACTTGTTGAGTGTTATTATTGGTATTAATTTTTACTCTATCAAACACTACCATTGGATTATTTGTATTGTTCGGGTTTACGGTAACCGCTACAAAAACATAAATACTATCATGTGCCTCCATTTCAATCTCAGTTGCTGAATTGGTAGATACGCCATCAATGTTTAAACGAAACATTGATGATGCTCCACCTTCAAGAGCAATGGAATTTATTTTTAATTTTTGATTATAAGGATTGTAAATTTTAAAATAGCCAGTTGTTGAACCAATATTTGTAAATACAGTATCAAATGATAATGTATCAGTTGAGAAATTTATTGTTGGTGTGCCGCTAAAAAATTTATCTCTTTTACAAGCGCTAAATAAGCTTGTAAAAAAAATAATTACAATTATATATTTTATTAAATGTTTCATCATTTCAAAAACGAAAGAAAGAAAAAAAAATTACATCATTATGCTACTTGGCAATAATGATTTTTTTTGCAAAAACATTTTCGCCTGAATTAGTAACTGCATGAAGTATATATATTCCATTACTCAAATCATCAGTGCTAATTGAAAACCTGTTGGCGCCTGGCTTACAAGCATGAATTAATAATAGTTTTGAAAATTTACCATCAATAGATTTTAAATAAAAGGAAAGCCATTTTTTTTCATTCATTTCAAATTCAACTATAAATCTTTCGCTACTTGGATTGGGATAAACTTCAGAATGTAAGGTTGAAATATTTTCCTGATTACTTCCTGCATTGATGCTGCAAGGTTTACTCATTTGAATCCAAGTGCGCAAGCTGCTTCCAAAAATATAAGTGCCTGCTGAATAAGCTAAACATGGGTTGTTGTATTTGCGTTGAATGCCACTGTAATCGCCCCAACGTTCAGTTGAATCAGTCAATACATTGATAGAAGAATTTCCATTTTTTATTCTCGTGAAATCTGAAAAATTTCCATTCATATCTTGATACAACAAACTTACACCTGCAAAACTATCCGATACAATGTGATTAATGTTATAGATGATTTCATAGCTTCCTTTAATTCCTGTTGCAGTCATACTTGGATAACCATATTCCATTGTGTTACTTGAAAACACTTGCCCAGTAACACTTGGTGTAGTGTTCAAATTTTTAATAGTTCCTAAATAAACACCTGCATTGATGTAAGTTGGATTTACAGAGTTTGCACCGAAATAAATTTTGTTATCGTAATTGATGGCTGCTAAAATTCTTCCATCATTCGTCATTAAATATTGCCCATTTTTTTGTTTTGGGTTTGGTGGAAATCCATAAGGATTATTGCTTTTTAAAATCGAAGTGGTGATTTGTGCATTGCCTGATTTGTAGCTATCAGTGATGTGAAAAAGAAAAATACTATCGTTGCTGAAATCAACATTTCGCAGCGAAACAAAGTACATATCATCAGGCATTGGTGTATCCTGATATTTTGCAGGACAAATATTTCTGTAATTTTTTCCGTTCAATTTTAAATTGCTCCACAAGTCATATTTTAAAGTGTCGGCATTATAACCTCGTTCTTTATCAATCTGCCAAATCACTGATTGTTTAAAGCCCACTTGCCAACTTACATTATCTTTCACTTGGTTGAATGTGATAAACAAATCACTATTGTTGATGGCAATTATTGGATAATCGCTCCAAGTAGAATCATTAAAACTATTTCCGTTTAGCAAATAAAAATTCCAATCGTTAGCAGGATTATTTGTTGATGAAAAACCAACTATGATTTTGGTTGTTGTGCTTGTGCTTCCTGTAAAACAAACCAAAATGAATCTATCTTTTATTGGATCATAAATTACTCTTGGGTCAGAAATGTAGGTGAATGATTGAATAACAGAATCTAAAGTTTTTAAAGATTTTGAAAAAATCAAAGTGCCTGTATCATCGTAGCAGCGTATGTTTGAGTTTACAACACTAATTACATAACCTCCATTTGAAACAGCAATATCATTATCAAGTGGAACTGAATTTCCTGTGTTGCCTATAAAACCTTTAATGAGATTTGGTGGAGGTAGAGTCGATTTTACTCTTTCGGAAGCAGCATTGGTGTTGCTTTTTTTTTTGAGTTCAGCTTTGCGTTGATTTAAAATTTGTTTTTTATTGCCGTATTCTGCTGAAGGCAAAGGTGATTCATTGATATTGATAATTTTTGGATCATAATCTTTTAATGTGGTATCAGCAAAATTCATTTTTGATTTCAAAGGTGCTTTACCACTGGTTTTCACAGGTTGGTTTTGTGCTAATGCTACCAATGTAATCAGTAAAAAACTAAGTGGTAAAATTACTTTTTTCATAAATTAAAATTTGAATTGTAAATCAACAAAAAAGAAATGAAAAGCCCAAAATTGATTTGGGCTTTTCATTTATCTATTAAAATTTCTTGACCGATTGTTGTTTCCGTTTGGTTTTCTTCTGTTACCAAAATTGCCTTTTCCACCGCCACCTTGTCGTGGACGTTGCGAAGCTGAATTGCCAGATTGCTTAGGTGTTTCAGTTGAATTATTGTGTGATGGTAAATAAGCATGTTCAGCAACCACTGGTATTTTTTTGCCAATCAATTTTTGAATATCTCTTAAATATTCTAACTCTTCTCTATCACAAAATGAAATTGATTTTCCGCTTGCACCTGCTCTTCCAGTTCTTCCAATTCGATGAACATAAGTTTCAGGAATATTTGGTAATTCAAAATTAAAAACGTGTGAAAGATTATCTACATCAATACCACGGGCTGCAATATCTGTAGCAACCAATACTCGGATAGTTCCATTTTTGAAATTGCTCAAAGCCATTTGGCGATTGTTCTGCGACTTATTTCCATGAATTGCAGCTGATTTAATTCCTGCATTTAATAAATCTTTTACCACTTTGTCAGCGCCATGTTTGGTTCTGGTAAATACCAATGCTGATTTGATAGATTCATCTTGTAACAAATCTTTCAGCAGACTTTTTTTCATTTTCATTTCTACATGATACACCACTTGTTCAATGGTGTCGGCAGTGGATGAAACAGGTGTAACTTCTACTTTTAATGGATTCTTCAAAATAGATTCTGAAAGTTTTTGAATTTCAGGCGGCATGGTTGCCGAGAAAAATAGCGTTTGGCGTTGTTGCGGAATTTTAGTGATGATGCGGCGAACATCATGAATGAAGCCCATGTCAAGCATTCTATCTGCTTCATCTAACACAAATATTTTTAAGTGTTTTAGATTCACAAATCCTTGTTCAATCAAATCAAGTAATCTGCCTGGTGTTGCAATTAAAATTTCAACGCCTTGTTTCAATTTAATTACTTGATGATGTTGTGATACGCCACCAAAAATCACGGTGTGTTTCAAGTGGCAATTTTTTCCATAAGCTGCAAAACTTTCATCAATCTGAATGGCTAATTCACGAGTTGGTGTAAGTATCAAACACTGAATAGCATGTTGTTCAGCGGCTTTGTTTTTTTTGTTTTCAGTTAAAATTTGAATGATAGGCACTGCAAATGCAGCGGTTTTTCCTGTACCTGTTTGCGCTACGCCAAGCAAATCATTTTTTTGCAAAATAATCGGAATTGCTTTTTCTTGAATTGGAGTTGGGGTAGTGTAACCTTCTGCTGTTAAGGCTTTTAAGATTGGCTCAATTAAATTGAGTTCTGTAAATGTCATGTTTAATTTGTTTTAATCATCTTCTTTTTCGTTTATTTTGAAAATGATTTTAATGAATAAAAGACTATTAATTTTTCAAAAAATAATCAGATTAAAAAATATAAGTACATCATTTTAACCATCGGATAACTTGATTTTGAAAATGTGAACCGATAAATTGTAAGAATTAAAATTGGAGAAGCTTACAACGGCTCACTGTGGATTGTCGCCGTTTTTATTGACACACTCAATTTGAAATTGAGCATTAGTGAGGGTACAAAGATAACAGAATATATCACAACTTCGGTTTATTTAAAATAAAAAAGCCCCAACTGATTATTAGTTGAGGCTTTTGGAAAATCTTTAATTGATTATTTAACTAAGCTTTTTAATACATTCATGTTTTCGGTAATTGGATATTTTGCTCTTAATTTTTCCATCCATGTTTTTTCTAACATTTCTTGATAATCAGCAATCACATATCCTCTTGATTCATCTAATTTTTTTCCTGTAGGCTCAAGTATATCTTTTACATCAACTAAAATTTGAATGCCATCATTCACAAATGTTTGAATTCCTTTTTCCCATTTCACATTCTCTAAAATTTTATTACTTCCCTTTTCATATTTACCAGTTTCAACGCTTACACCACCAATATTTTGTGAGTTAACTGTTTTTTTGATGCTATCAATTGCAATGTTTTTCGCCAATGATTCTTTTACGATTTTCAAAGCATTTTCACTTCCACAACGATAAATATTTGCTTGCAATCTTTTGCTCCACATATATTTTTCTTTATGAGCTTCATAGTAGGTTTTTAATCCAATTGTATCGTTCACTGCTTTACTCCACACGTTTTTATCAGTAATATCAAATAAAATAATTCCATCAGTGTATTCGTCCATTAATGCTTTAAACTCAGGATACTTTTTATCAAGTTTATCTTCAGCTACATCATTGCAAACTTTATCAAGCCAGTTTGATAATCCTTTATCAGCAACATCACTTGAACTATTAGCAAATTTTCTGAAATTACGTTGGTTAGATTCTAAATAAAATGAAAAGTCTTTAGCTGTATAATTTTTATTATCTAATGAAAAAATAGTTGAAGTGTTATTCATCATTAGTGCTAAGAAGTTTCCTTTTAATAAAGATGAATCTAATGATTTTACAAATGCATCGTAATTCGGTTTATTGAATGTAAACTTGTTTTCTTTTTTAACATTAGCAATTACAACTGCTTTTGCATTTTCAATACGTGCATCTTTTTCTACTAATTTTTTTACTTCATTTTTTGAATTTTCGTAAGTGTCAATTCCTTTTTTGTCAATCAATCTAATAATATGAAATCCGTAATCAGTTTTTAAAGGTGCACATATATCACCTTTGTTTTTTAATTTAAAAGCTTCATCTTCAAATTCTTGAACCATTTTACCTGCACCAAACCATGGTAATTTACCATTGTCTTTTGCGCTCATTTTATCATCGCTACTATCACGGGCTAATTCATCAAATGAAATTTTTCCGTTTTTAGCTAATTCATAAATTTTATTAATTCTGTTTTTTGCAGCCTCTATTGTATTTGCATTAGCCGATTTAGCACAAGAAATCAAAATATGTTGAGTTAATACTTGTCCTTTTGAAGGTTGCTTGTCAATCAATTTAACGATATGATAGCCAACCTTAGTACGAAATGGTTTGCTGATTGAACCCACCGTTTTTAAGCTATAAGCAGCATTTTCAAAAGGATAAAAAGTTTGCAATGCACTGAATGTACCTACATCGCCACCTGTTGTTTTTACCGATGGGTCTTCACTTGATTCTTTTGCAACTGCTGTAAAATCTTCTTTCTTGTTCACTAATCTATCATAGATTGACATGATTTTTTTATAAGCAGCAAATGTATCAGCAGGTGATGGATCACCATTTAATTTTACCATGATATGTGCGGCATGAATTTCTGAATTTGAACGTTCCCAAGCTTCATGATACATGTGTTCCATCACTTCTTTATCAAGCAAATAACTTTTAGCTAATTGTTTTCTATAATTCACCATTTCATTTTTCAATGAAGGCATAGTATCAACTTTTAAAGTTCTGCCTTCAGCCACTTTCAATTTAAAATTTTCATATAGTTTTAAATAATCTTTCAAGGCAGATTCACTGAAGTCAACATTTTTAGTGGTACTATTTTTTTTATAAACTGATAAAAATTCTTGAGATGTTACTTTATTAATGCCGTAGGTGAAAATTACATCGTTTTGATTTGATGTAGTAGGCTTTTGAGCAAATACAGCTGAAACACTTCCTAAAACGAAAACACTTTTAAGGATGATTGACTTCATTGAAATAAATTTATTTTAAATTTTGAATTGCGAAAATAATCAAAAGGAATTAATCGGCTTGTAAAGTTTACCTTTGCCTTTTGTTAAAAAAATGAAAAGATGCGCAAACCTAAAAAAGAGATAGAATATAAAATAATTGAACAAGTTGAAATAACTTCAATTACACCTGAAGATAAAGCCATGGGCAAGCATGATGGCAAAGTTATTTTTGTTGATAATGCAGTACCTGGTGATGTGGTAGATATTAAAATTTATAAAAGTAAAAAAAGTTTTTCAAAAGGTTCGGCTGTTAAATTCCATAGTTATTCAACGCTTAGAAGTGAGCCTCATTGCGAACATTTTGGAATGTGTGGTGGCTGCAAATGGCAAGATTTAAAATACGAAGCTCAATTAAATTTTAAACATCAAATTGTAAAAGAAGCATTTGAACATATTGGCAAACTTGAAAACTTACCTGAAATATTGCCTACGTTAGCTTCGCCTAAAACTGAATTTTATCGCAATAAATTACAATTTGCTTTTTGTAATAAAGGTGTTGCTTATGATGAATCATTTTATAATAAGATGAGATTTGTTGAAGAGCCATCAGCTGGATTTCATATCCAAGGGCAGTTTCAACGGGTGTTAGATTTGAAATTTTGTCATCACATGCCTGAACCATCCAATAAAATTAGATTGTTGGCAAAAGAGTTTGCTATCAAAAGTAATATTGCATTTCATGATGTAATGAAGCATGAAGGATTGATGAGAGAAATAACTATCAGAATGAGTTCATTGGGTGAGTTGATGGTGATAGTTTGTTTTTATTATGAAGATGAATTTAATGAAAAATTGATGCAGCACTTATTAAATGAAGTGCCTGAAATTACTACCATGTTGTATGTAATTAACGGAAAGAAAAATGATTACAGTGGCGATTTACCACATCATATATTTTCAGGAAAAGGATATATAATGGAGCAATTGGGCAATGTGAAATACAAAATAAGCCCACAATCTTTTTTTCAAACTAATAGCTATCAAGCAAAAAATTTATACGATGTAATTCAGGATTTTGCAGGATTAACGGGCAACGAAAAAGTATTTGATTTATATACAGGTACTGGAAGTATTGCTTTGTATTTAGCTTCGGCAGCCAAAGAAATTACAGGTATTGAATATGTTGAAAGTGCCATTGCTGACGCTAATGAAAATGCAGCTATTAATAATATTGCCAACTGTACATTTTTATGTGGTGATATGGCAAAAACATTTACATCAGATTTTTTAACAAAACATGGTAAGCCTGATGTAATTATTACCGACCCACCTAGGGCAGGTATGCACCCCGATGTAGTAGAAATGATAAACAACATTGCTGCTGAAAAAGTAGTGTATGTAAGTTGTAATCCTACTACACAAGCTAGAGATTTACAAATGTTAAGTACAGTATATAATATCAATAAAATACAACCTGTAGATATGTTTCCCCATACAACACATGTAGAATGTGTGGTTGAATTAATTAAAAAATAATGAGCTTCTTAACCTTAATAAACAAAAAAGGCTTTCAGAAATTTCTGAAAGCCTTTTTAATAATTGGTTTGCAAAAATATTACTGTTTCACTATTTTTTGATTTAATAAAATACCGATTTCATTTTTGATATTAATGAAGTAAATACCTGCATTTAGTTTGCTAATAAATTCTGCATTTTTTTACTTTTGTTAATAATTTTACTTTTTTTACATAAAAATTTTTCCACATTTTTCTTGGAATTCCATTATTCAATTCCGCTTGGGATGGTACATTCAATGGTGCTTCACAAGAAATTGGCACTTATGTATTTTTTGTTTCGTTTATAAATCCTGCTACACAGCAAAAAGAATTTTATAAAGGTGATGTGATATTGTTGAGGTAAAAATTACCTAAGCATTTTCTCTACACTTTTCCAGTATTTTTCAGCAGATAAATCCCAATTGAAATCTTGGCATCTGATTAATCCTTTCTGAATTAAATCAGTTCTTAATTTTTCATCTTTAGCAATAGATAGCATGCTGTTACTAATGTTATAAATATCAGTAGGATTAACTAATAAGGCAGCATGTGCAGCTACTTCGGGCATGGATGAAATGTTGCTAGTGATTACAGGCACACCGCTTTGCATTGATTCAATAATAGGAATTCCGAATCCTTCAAATAAGGAAACATATAAAGTGGCTAATGCTGCTGATTGAATGCTACTAATTTTTTCATGTGATAAATTTCCTGTTCGGATAATGTAGTTTTTGCAACTCAAATTTTCTAAAATAGTCATCACTTCATTTTTGCCAAACATAAAATCGCCCACTAAAATCAACTGAATATTTTGTTGGTCATCTTTTTTAAATTCATCAAATGCTTTTAAAAGATTCACAATATTTTTTCGAGGATGAATAGAACTTACACAAATAAAAAAATCATTTCCATTTGCAAATTCATTTTTTATTTTTTGTTTTTCATCACTTGTGATAGGCTTAAAATATGAACTTGCGGCATTATATACTACATCAATTTTTTGCTGTTCAATTTTATATTGAGTGATTATATCTTGTTTTGAAAATTCAGAAACAGTAGCAATTTGTTTTGCTTTTGCTGCATACTTGGGTACAAAATGCTGATAATATTTATTTACCCAAAATGGTATGGCATCAGGGAAATGAATAAATGCCAAATCATGAATTGTAAGATGTGAAGGAACAGAAGTTGCTAAACTCAAATAACCATCAGCACTTAAAAAATAATCAGCATTAATGGTTTTTAATTTTTGAGCTACTGCATATTCAAACCAAATATACCAAAGCAACGGATGCCTTGCTGGTGGCTGAATGATATGCGGAATCACATTTTTTGCAAAAATAAATTCATCATCAAATTTTCTATCAAATAAAAAATGAAATTCAATTTCAGGATGTTGTTCAACAATTCGTTTGGTGATTTCATAAGTAAATCTGCCAATGCCTTCTAATTTGTTTTTCAACAACATTCGTGTATTGATGGCTATTCGCATGACTTATTTATTTTTTGGTCTACCAGCTTTATAAAAATATCTTTTATAATAAGCTTCATTCAAATCACTTATCATCACACCTTTTGATGAGGCAGCATGAACAAATTTACTATTGCCAATATACACCGCCACATGACTAATATGCCGTGAACCAATTTTAAAAAACAATAAATCACCTTCTTGCAAATCATCTTTATCAATCACATCGCATTCATTAAATTGTGAACCACCATCACGAGTTATTTCTAAATGATACACATCTTGGTATAAAGTTTTTGCAAATCCGCTACAATCAATTCCGTTTTGTGATGAGCCACCATAGCGGTACGGAGTACCATACCATAAATCAATAAATTTGTATAAATCTAAATTGTTTCGAACATAAGTAGGTGGCGTATTCATTAAAGTTGAATAATGTTCCACCAAATATTTTTCATATTCTCTGTTTGATAAATTAGTAGGGCGTTGATAAGTTGAGTTAGTTGGTTTTTTTATTTCTTCTTTTTTATCAGCAGATAAAATTTTGGTAGGAGGCGTTTTTTCTTTATTCATTTCCTCTTTTTTTCTAACCACTAATTCATCTTTTGGTGGTGAATAATTTTTCAATGCACCACAACTTGTAATGCTTATAGCAATGATTGTAAAAATAATTAGTTGAATTGTTTTTTTCATTTCACTTCAAAGATGCTTATTTTTTCTCAAATACTTTTTCACCATTTATCCATGTTTGAATAGGCTGCAATTTGAAAATATTTTTAGTTTCAGTTGTTAAAATATCATTCTCAAAAATGATGAAATCAGCTACTTTACCCACTTCCAAACTGCCTTTTTCTTTTTCTTCAAAGCACCCATAAGCAGCCCAAATGGTAAAGCCTTTCAAAGCTTCAACAATTGAAAAAGCCTCCTCTTTTTTGAATCCTTCTTTTGGGAAATGTTGTTGGTCTTGCCTTGAAACCGCCGCATATAAACTTACCATAGGGTTATAATTTTCAATTGGGAAATCGCTACCACAAGGAATTATTGGTGAATACTTTAAAAACGATTTCAATAAATAACCGCCATCAAAATTATTTCTTCCAGTTCGTTGTTCAGCCCAATACATATCGCTTGTAGCAAATGCTGGTTGAATAGATGGCAGTATTGAATAATCAGTAAAATAATGTAAATCATTTTTATCCATGATTTGTGCATGTTCAATTCGCCAACGCTTTTCGTTTTTTGTTTTTAATTCATTAGCCATCAACTGCAACAAAATTTTATTTGTTGAATCACCAATGCAATGCACGTTCATCTGAAAGCCATATTTATTGCATAGTTCAGCTTGTTGTTTGAAATAATTTTGTTGTTGCAACAAAAATCCAAAATGATTTTTTTGGTCAGCATAACCATGTTTTAAACAAGCGCCTCTGCTTCCTAATGCGCCATCAGCATAATATTTCACGGCGCATACATTTAGTTTTTCTGTTTTTAATTTGCCATGAGTAAAGAAATAATTTTTTGAAATTGAATCATCTGCAATCATAGCATACATTCTCATTTTTAGCAGATTTGATTTTTGTAAAGAATCAATTTGCAGAATAACATTTAGTGGTAAACCTGCATCTGCAACAGTTGTTAAGCCAACTGCAAAACAACTTTGTTGAGCATCTTGCAAGGCATTTTTTATTTGTGAATTAGTAGGCAACGGAATGCAATTTTCAACCAAGGTCATTGCATTGTCAATCAATAAACCTGTTAGTTTATTATTTTTTATAACGATTTCACCACCATTTATTTTAGTTTTTGAAGTAATGTTTGCTAATGCCAAAGCCTTGCTGTTAGCCACACCTGCATGACCATCAATTCGTCTTAAAAAAACTGGTTGGTCAGGAAATAGTTTATCTAACTCCTCATTTGTGGGATATGATTTATTTATCCAATCAT
>JBDKJJ010000300.1:0-13125 GCA_039796635.1 Bacteroidota bacterium | reverse complement strand
CTGATGGCTTCTCTATTTTGTGCTACAACATTTTTCTTGTCAAAAAAATCAGTATCAGCACAACATGGAATTACTGTTATTTTATCATCAGTAATTGATGGAAACCATTGTAACAGAACTTTTTTTCCTGCATGTGTTAACGAAACCACAGCATCACTTTCTAAATTAAATTGCTTTTCTTTCCGCTTAAAAAATTTATAAATAGTTGAATAAGGTTGCTTGTTGATATTCCAAATTTTTCCTTCCACACGTTCATCAGCCCAAAAACCTCTCATATCAAAAAGGAATTTTGTATTCCATTTTTTCTTTGCCCACAATCCAATCAATGCTGAAATATAACTTCTGCAATGAACAATCTTAATCGGATTTTTTTTGATAATTTGTTGTGTTGCATTTCGCATTTTCCAAATATCAAAAAGGGTGGAAAGTACTGGCGGACGCTTGGTATATAATTGCGGATACCAATTCAAATTATTTTCAGCAATTATTTTTTGAATAACTGTTTTATATTTTTCATATCGTTCAGGTTTTTCAAAACTAACAATATGAATAGTTGCACCTTTAGCTGAAAGTTCTTTCAAATAAGGTAAAACTTGTGATTGCCCTAAAGGGTCGGTAAGTCCATCATAACTAAGATATAAGGAATGCATAGAATTGCAAAATTACTAAATTGAGCAACAATATTTAATTCTCTAACACCTTAATCAACTCATCTAATTTTGGAGTAAGGATAATTTCTGTACGACGATTTAAACTTTTTCCTGCTTTAGTATTGTTTTCGGCAACAGGAAAATATTCACCATGACCTGAAGCTGTAACCCTTTTAGCATCCACCTTTGCATCAGTTAACACCTTTACAATAGTAGTAGCTCGTAATACACTCAAATCCCAATTATCTCTTGGATAAGATTCATGATTAAATGGCGCATTATCAGTATGACCTTCAACCGTAACATTGATATCTGTATTTTTATTCAGCACTTCAGCTAATTTTTTTAAAGCACCTTTTCCTTTTATATCCACATCAGCACTGCCTGATTTGAACAATAATTTTTCAGCCATACTCACATATACTTTACCATTTTTGCGTTCCACTTTTAGTTCGCTTTCGTCATAACCTTCCAATGCTGCGGTAATTTTTTTCTTTAAATTATTAACTGCCGAATCTTTACTATTCAGAATATTTTCTAATTCTTTTACTTTCAACATTCTTACTTTTAATTCATTGTTAAGCCCGTTGATGCTTAACTCTTTGTTTTCTAATTCAGTTTGTTTGGCTTCTAACTCTTGTTGTTTTTTTTGCAATTCTTCATTCAATTGTTGATTGCGGTTAGATGAATTTTCTAACAATTCTTTCTTTTGTTTCATCAATAATTCATTAGCTGATAGCAATTCAGCATTCAATTTATTTTGTTTATCTAATGCTTCATGTGTAGTGCTTGAATCAGATGATAACGCAGTAAGGTGATTATTCGATTCTTCTAAAAACGATTGCAGTTTGTTGCGTTCTTTATAATTTAATTGCAAAGCAGCGGCAATCGAATCCGATTTGGTTTTGCAATTATTTAAATCAGTAGTATATTTTTTTTGTGTTACACAACTGCTGATAGCAATAGATAAAAGAAGAATAAAAATTAATTGGTATTTCATTTTTTGAAAAATCATTTTCTCAAAAATAAAAAAGGAAATGAGCGAAATGCAAAACTTAAAAAGTTTGTTCTTCACAAGTGATTGATGAAGTGTAGTGAATAGTTTATTGTTAAAATACTTGATTCAAACTCATGAAAAATAATAGAACATTAAAACAGGTCGCCATTATGTGGCTTTATAAATTCACTTCAATCAATTACTATAAACATCTGTTGCTCCGATAGAGCAATTAAGGCATTTTACTTTTTATAACTCCATCGGAGTTTACTGCTATTATTAAGCTAGCGGAGGTGTATGTAAGCTCGTAAAGAGGAACCGATGTTTATTTTTTGAATATAAGGTTTACAATACTTATAGCTTTCGTGCAATCAAAAGAAGAACAAGCACTAGCAGAAAAGCATAAAATGGATTCCATTTTTAATTTTCTACCCCAAAATTCAAAAGCTGAATAATAATGCAACAAGCAATACATGATAGTATTAATGAAGAAAAATTTGTGTTACTCATTTAAGAATAAGTAGATTAGGTTTAAAAACGTAGTAAAATGGTATGCTTTACCATTGTTGGCGGCTTTGTGATGCCTTTATCTTTACATCATCAAACACAAACAAAATATTCAACCACAAAAAACGAATACACAATGAAACACTTAATTTTATTTTCAGCCGTAATCTTATTATTTGCATCATGCAAAAACGAAGTAACATACGATTATATGATCTACAACAATTCAACAACAGGCAATGTGCAAATGAAAGTTCAAACTGTTGATTTAAAAGGCGATGCTATTGTTGCTTTTGATATTCAAAGAAAAATGGGCATGAGCATTTTTACTGAAAAAGTAAGTAATGAATCACTTCACAATAAAGAAATGGGAAATGATATTAGCATCATCAAAAAAATATTATTACAAAAAGATGGTCAAAATGTAAGCATTGATCCTAAAAAAGTAAAAGAATGGAAATTTCAAAAGTTAAGTTCAACTCATGGTATTTACTCATTGTATTTAACTGATGATTCATTTGTAGCAGAAGCAAAAAACTAAATCAAATTCTCAATAGCTGAATCAATAGTTGGGTGGAGGAATGTAAATCCTTCACCCAACATTTTTTTTGGAACTACTCTTCGGCTTTTTAAAATCAATTCTGGTTCAGTACCAATTAGCTTCATGCTAATTTTAAGCAGAAACTCAGGAGCTGGCAAACCTATTGGCACATGATATTTTTTTCTGAAAGTTTTCATTAAATCAGAGTTAGTAACAGGGTTATCAGTGCTTATGTTATAAATGCCTTTAGTTAATTTATTTTTAATGAAAAAATGAATAGCTCTGCAATAATCATCAATATGAATCCAACTCACAAACTGTTTTCCGTTGCCTTGCTTGCCTCCTAATCCTAATTTTGTAATGGATGCTAATCTGCTAAAAGCACCTTCGTTTTTACCTAATACAATTGAAATTCGTAAAATGATTTTTCTTGTTTTTTTTAATTTAAAATTATCGAAAGCTCTCTCCCACTCCATGCAAACATTGGATGAAAAATCATCATTAAATTCAACTGAAGTTTCATCATGATTTTTTGTTTCAGTATATTTATATAAGGTTGCGGCTGAAGCATTCATCCATACTTCAGGTGGATTTAAACACTGTTCAATTGCTTTACCTATAGCGTTTGTTGAATCAATTCGTGATGATAAAATCAAACGTTTGTTTTCATCAGTATATCTGCAATTTATTGATTTACCACTTAAATTTATAACCGCAACAGCACCCTCTAATTCGCTTTTCCAATCACCAATATTTTTTCCATCCCATAGTTTTACTACACAATTTTTTTTGTGAGTATCAAAATATTCACGACTCAAAATCACAAATTCAAATTCATTCTCATCAAAATGATGGATGATTGATTTTCCTAAAAAACCACTTCCGCCTGCAATGATTATTTTTTTCATACTTTTATGTTGATGATTTTAAAACAATCAACTAATAGTAAAGTTGTTTACTGATAATATTATTTCAATCAATGAATTCAACAAAACAAAATTTCGATAAACCATCTATCATTCAATATTACCAACGCACTGAATGGGTGTACAGAAATTTTTGGAAATTAGATAAAAGCATGGGTTTGCATTTTGGCTTTTGGGATGAAAATGTAAATACTTTATCGGATGCAATTTTAAATCAAAATAAAGTGATGGCTGCTTTGATTGATATTAAAGCATCAAACAAGGTATTAGATGCTGGTTGTGGAGTAGGAGGCAGTGCAATTTATCTTGCCAAAAATGTGGGTTGTAATGTAACTGGAATTACGATTACACCGAAGCAAATTCAGTCGGCAAATGAATATGCTGCAAAAGAAAATATTTTAGATAAAGTTTGTTTTGAAGAAATGGATTTTACTAAAACAAATTTTGCAGATGAATCATTTGATGTGGTTTGGGCAATTGAAAGTGTATGTCATGCAAATAATAAAAATGAGTTTTTAAGTGAAGCATTTCGATTACTGAAAAAAGGTGGTAAATTAATTGTTGCTGATTATTTTCCTACAAAAGATAATTTCACTGAACTTGAAAAAAAGCAAGTTTATACAAATGGTTTAAATGGTTGGGCAGTTGATGAAATGTGCAATGGTAATAAGTTTAATGAAGTAAGTAAAAAATTAGGGTTTACCAATTCAACGTTTATTAATGCTGATAAATATGTGGTTAAATCAGTTAAAAAGCTAATTAATAAAAATAGATTATGGTTGATACCAGGTTGGATATACTACAAACTTGGCGGCATTACTGATACTGAATTTATGAATGCTTATGGCGCATATAACTTTTGCAAAGCATTTGGTAAATTATGGAATTATAAAATATTTATTGCTGAAAAATAATTTTATTGGCTATTCAATAATCAATGCTATATCAATTTAATTGATTGCTGGTTTATAATATTATTGAAATTGCACACCACAACTTTAAATAATGAATAAAAAAAATAAATTTAATTATTTACTTCTACCATTAATACTGCTAATATTTTCATGCAAACATGATAAATCAATTTTTTCTGTTGATAATTTAAACAATGGAAAAGTAGAATGTTTTGGTCATGGAGGAATGGGAATTCAATGGAAGTTTCCTATTGATTCAAAACCTTCTTTGCAAGAAGTTTTGAGTTTTAATGCAGATGGAACTGAGATGGATGTTCAAATGACTAAAGACAGTATTTTGGTATTTTATCATGATGCAGATTTACAAAGCTCAACACTTTGTAATGGAGTTATTAATGATAAAACTTGGAATGAGATTGTAAACGATAACTGCCGATTTAATTCACCATTGAGCACAACATTAAACATTACCTCGGCTGACGATTTTTTTGCCTCTGTTACCAATCGTAGTCAATTTATTTTCACGTTTGATACTAAACTTTATAATTCACAACTTGATTACAATAATTATCTAGCAACGTTTGCAAGAGCTGTAAAGCGATTAGTTAGAAAATACAATTTGGAAAAGAATTTATTTGTAGAAGTTCAGGACGAACAACTTTTAAACTACTTACAATCAACAATTCCTGAGTTGCATTATTTCTTTTATGCTTCATTTGACAAAGCATTTCAAATTGCCAAGCAATATCATTTACATGGAATTACAATTAATTTTGAAGACATTTCATCAGCACAAGTTGATAGTTTACATGCACATAATATTCATGTTACACTATTTAATATGCAATCGGAAAATGATAATTTACTTGCTCTTCGTAAAAATCCTGATTACTTGCAAAGCGATAAGATTAATCATTTGTTGAGTTTGATGAAGGAGTAAGACAACTTCTCCACCCAACTGCCATTTTTTATTATGTTTTAATAAAGGTTAAAATTAAATCTATCCGTCAATTCTTCATATGAATCATTGCCAATGTATATAATTTGTCCCGTCAAATTTATTACACCGTTTCTATCACATTCAATTGAATAGTGGTTGCAAATATTTTTTTTATTGTCATTATCCAAAGGTATTTTTCTGCAACTTTTACCAATTAAAGCTATCCCATTTTTAAAATATGTGGCTTGCTCAAATTGAGGTTGAATAACTATTTTACCTTCCTTATCGGCAAATCCTATCTTATTATTTTTGTCAACAATTCTAATTCTATTATTTCTAAATCTATCAGGATATGGTTCACCATCGTTTCTATTGTAAACTTCAAACAAATAGTTTTCTTTTAAATCAATAGCCCAAAATCCATCTCTATCCTTAGGAGCAACTATCATAAAGTTTTCAAAAGTATCATCAAAACATATCCAATATTTATCAGATTTAAATACAGTATCGTTGCTTGAATTGAGTACATAAAAATTGTATTTATTGTTGTTAAAATTAGATTTAACAACAAGTTTTTTATCGGTGTTGTATTTGCATGAAGTTAAAAATGATAGCAAACTTAAAAGAGTTATGTAAAATAATTGATGAAATCGGGAATCCATTTTTTATAAAATTTTATTTCTCCACCCAATCACCGTTATCTTTTATCAACTGAATTAATTCATCTACTGCAACATCGCTACTCAAGCCTTTTTTCACTACTTCTTTGCTTTTGTATAAAGTAATTTTTCCTACGCCACTGCCTACATAACCATAATCAGCATCCGCCATTTCTCCTGGACCATTCACAATGCAACCCATGATGGCAATTTTCACACCTTTCAAATGATTAGTTACCGCTCTGATTTTTGCAGTGGTTTCTTGCAAGTCAAAAAGTGTTCTACCACAACTTGGGCAACTTATGTATTCCGTTTTTGAAATTCGTGTTCGTGTTGCTTGTAAAATTGAAAATGAAGTATTGTTTAAAAACTGATGATTGTTTTTTACAGGCAAATAAGTTCTGCCACTCACTTTTAAATCTTGCATTTTTGATGGGTCATTCATCAACCAAATTCCATCGCCCATTCCATCTAATAATAATGCGCCACTACTTTTTGCAAAATGAATCAATTGCTCATCAACGCTACTGTGGTGACTTTCAACACAAATAATAAATGGATTTTCAATTTTACTTTCATTCAATTGAAATACAAAATCACGAACGCATGGCATCGTATGTTCGTTATCACTCCATAAACAAAGCACAGAATTTTTATTGATTACTTTTTCAATTTCAGCAAACGAAGTTTTGTTGGTATTGATTGAAATGAAATGTATGAATTGTGAGGTATGATTTATGGTTTCATTATTCATCAATCTTAAATCATCCATCATAATTAATGGAAAGTATTTCGTTTTATCCTCCACCAATTTCCAACTTTCATAATCACAAAGCACTTTTAAAGTGCCTGGTAATGCAAACGGAATTATTTTTTTTCCTGTGTAAATAAAATCTGCCGCAGCATCGCTGATTGTCCATTTATCTGAAAGTGAATTATATGTGTATCCAATACTTTGTAAATCTTCATGGCGAATATTTTCATTCATCATAAAATCCGCAACAACAACTGGAACATGCTTTCCGCCTATGTTTGAAAGCTCGTTTGTATTTCTTCTCTTATACTCAAATGGAGAAATGATAACAGTTGCATTTTCATTCGTAATTCCTAATTCGTAATTCGTAATTCCGTTGTATTTCTTCACAATATCCTTACACACAGGAATTTCAAACTCTGGGTCTTCTGTCAATGAAACACGAATGGTATCACCGATGCCATCTTCTAACAATGTTCCAATTCCGATGGCTGATTTAATTCTTCCATCTTCGCCATCACCAGCTTCGGTTACACCGAGATGTAATGGATAACATTCATTAAATTCATTTTGCATTTTATCCACCAACATTCTATAAGCCTGCACCATCACTTGCGGATTGCTGCTCTTCATCGAAAGCACAATATTGTGATATGATTCATTTCTGCAAATGCGTAAAAATTCCAACGCACTTTCTACCATTCCCATTGGCGTATCGCCATATCTACTCATAATTCTATCACTCAACGAACCATGATTGGTGCCTATTCTCATGGCTGTTCCATACTCTTTACAAATTTTTACAAGTGGTGTAAATCGCTCTCTTATTCTATCAATTTCTTCTGCATATTCTGCATCAGTGTATTCAATTTGTTCAAATTTTTTCTTGTCAACATAATTACCTGGATTCACTCTCACTTTTTCAATAATTCGTGCAGCCACTTCTGCAGCATTCGGAGTGAAATGAATATCAGCCACCAAAGGTGTTGTGTAACCTTGTTTACGTAATTCATTTTTTATGTTGAGCAAATTGTTGGCTTCATTAATACTTGGTGCAGTGATGCGAACTAATTCAGCACCAGCTTCAATGCATCGAATCGTTTGAGCCACAGTTGCAGCTGTATCCATCGTATCAGTGGTGGTCATAGTTTGAATTTTAATCGGCGAACCATTGCCAATTAGCAAACCACCAACATTCACTTCACGAGTGATTAATCTTGTATAATTTTTTGAGAAGAAATTCATGTGGCGAAAATAACGATGGAATTGAAGATTTGTTTAAATTCAAAACTAAATAGTTTCTAATATTTGATAAAAATTTGAAACTGGAATACTACCCAATATTTCACTTTTTACTTGAATTAATACTTCACTATTTTTCTTTATCAACTGCAATCTTCCTTTAAAGAGTGTACAATCATTTGCATCAAGAAATTCAATTATTTTTTTTTTGGTTTCTTTTCTACAAACAAATTCTTCTGCTTTTTTTAATACAATTAATTTTAATCTATTCTTGTAAGGCTGTATCGTAAAAATGTATGGTGGCGTTAAAATAATTTTCATTAATTATTAATTGAGTAAAAGTAAAAAAGCCATCTTTAAAAAGATGGCTTTTTTCAAAAAGTTCATTTGATTTTTATCTTAAGGTTATAGTTTTTGTTTTACCATTTCGGGTTACAGTAGCTGTGTTATCACAAGTACCATTTCCAAAATCAATGGTTACTTTTGATTTACCTGAAGGTGTAATTTCTAAAGCACCTTGTGTAAAATGTTTAGCACAACTCATATCTCTAATCAAATCATTTCCTGCTACAGTATTAGCCGTGAATGATGTGCCATTTGCGGCTGTACCATTAGCAGAACCTGAAACAGAATATTTATTAGTAGTTGAATAACCTGTTGCTAAGCCAGCAATTTGTGTACGCAATTTTGATTCAGAAAAAGTAACTGTACCACCACCATTTGCTTTAGTGAAACTAATATTTGATGTTACATTCCAACTCATGAATCCTGAACTATTAAATCCGTTATTCACAATATGCTTTGTACTTGAGTTATTAAAAGTTTTCATATCATTTGTTGATTTACCAACAGCATAGCCATTATGATAAATATCAATGATAGCACCTGGAGTATGATACCTATCTGAATATACTACAATGATTTTTCCTTGTCGATATCTTCCATCTTTGCATTGACATGGACTAGAACCAAAATCAATGGTTAATGTATCAGTATTAGATGAATTAGCTGTATCAATTGAAATAGTAGCGCAACCACTTAATGTGCTATAATTACTTGAAGTACGCATATTACCACTGCTTTTACCAAAAGCAAATGCTTGGTCAGCAATGGTTTGCGTTTCAGATGAAGAACCTTGAGCATCTGCATTATCACTAACGGCTTCAATTTCAGCATCTGTAATTTTTGAACGGCGACATGATTGCAATGCTACAATGCTTATCATTAAAGCGCTTACGCATCCAATCACTAAAATTTTTTTGTAGTTCATAATAATTAATTTTTATTGTTAAATAATTTATCTTGTTTGTAATGCTATGATTGAAAAAAAATACTTTGGTTTAATGATTAAAAAAAAAATTATTTTTCAATTCTTTCCACATTCTGAATGCCTTGTAATTGCAGCAATTTTTGTGATAGTTTTTCTAACTGCTCAGTATCATTTATATAAACCATAAATATTCCTTCAAAAATTCCATCCATTGTGTCAATTGAAATGGATCGAATATTTAGGCGCATTTGTCCTGAAATAACATCAGTAATTTTACTCATCACACCTACTTCATCAATACCTGTAATTTTTAATTTAGTTAAAAATGCTACTTCATGATTTTTGCTCCATTTAGTTGCAATCACTCTATGGGCTTGATTTCCTAATAACTTGATGGCATTAGGACATTTTGTGCTATGAATTTTTAATCCCTCGGTAGCAGTGATATAACCAAAAACATCATCACCCGGAATTGGGTTGCAACATTTAGCCAAAGTGTATTCAACTTTCGCCGAATTATCATTTCCAAAAATGGTTATTTCAGCATTTTTTGAAAGAATTGTTTTTACTTCTTTTTCAAAATCAACAAGTGAAGGCGATTGATTTTTTTCTTTTTCAAACACAAACTTTCCACCCAATATTTTTATTTTATTCAATACTGATAAATCAATATGTTTCAAACCAATTTGATATCCTAAATCGGTAATATTTGATAATTTAAAATAATTCAATAAAGCAGTTGTATTTTCATTGTTTAGAGCAACATCTAATTGCTTCAATTTCTTTTCCAACATCAATTTTCCATCTTCTGAGATTCTCTTTTTTTCATCCTTAAATGCATCTTTTATTTTTGTTTTAGCTTTAGCGGTTACTACAAAACTCATCCAATCTTCATGTGGCTTTTGCTTAGTACTGGTAATAATTTCAACCTGATCACCATTTTTTAATGTATGACTTAAAGGAACTAATTTATGATTCACTTTTGCACCAATACATTGTAATCCTAATGTGGTATGAATTTCAAAAGCAAAATCTAAAGCAGTAGCTTTTGAAGGCATCATTCGGGCTTCGCCTTTTGGTGTGAATACATAAATCTCATCGGCAAATAAATTCAATTTAAAATCATTAATAAAATCTAAAGCATTTGCATTTGGGCTGTTTAATACATCTCTAATTTTATTCAACCATTCATCAACATGAGTTTCGTTTTCTTTGCCTTCTTTATATTTCCAATGTGCAGCAAAACCTTTTTCGGCTATTTCATCCATTCGCTTACTTCTAATTTGCACCTCTACCCATTTACCTTCAGGCCCCATCACAGTTGTATGCAAAGCCTCGTAGCCAGTGCTTTTTGGGTTTGAAATCCAATCTCTGATTCTATCAGGATTGGGTTGATAAAAATCGGTAATGAATGAATAAATTTTCCAGCAATCTTGCTTTTCAGTTTCAAATGGAGAATCGGTAATTATTCTGATGGCGAATAAATCATATACTTCTTCAAACTTCACTCCCTTCTTTACCATTTTATTATATATAGATGAAATAGATTTCGGACGACCGTAAACATCCACGTTCATTCCGCTTTCATTAAATACCTCTTTTATTGGCTTAATAAACTCATTAATATATTTGGTTCGCTTACTCTTTGATTCAGCCAATTTTTTTGCAATATCACGATATATATCAGGCTGCATAAATTTCAAACCTAAATCCTCTAATTCACCTTTGATATTATAAAGCCCTAAACGATGAGCAATTGGTGCATATAAATAATTTGTTTCGCTAGCAATCTTCATTTGCTTAGGTCGTGCCATACTATCCAAAGTTCGCATGTTGTGGAGTCTATCAGCAATTTTTATTAAAATCACTCTCACATCTTCAGCCATGGCAATCAATATTTTTCTGAAATTTTCAGCTTGAGCGCCACTACTTACATCAAATACACCTTTAATTTTTGTAAGCCCATCAATAATTTGAGCAACAGGTTTCCCGAATTCTCGTTGAATATCTTCCAAGGTTAATTCAGTATCTTCCACAACATCATGAAGCAATGCGCAAATAACAGCAGTAGAGCCTAATCCAAGCTCACCAGCCACAATTTGTGCTACCGCAATAGGATGCAAAATATAAGGTTCGCCACTTTTTCGGCGCATATCTTTATGAGCATCAGCAGCCATATCAAATGCCAATCTGATTTGTTTTTTATCGCCTTTATTCAAATTACCTTTTAATGATTTCAAAAGATTTCGATACTCTTTTACGATTCTTTGTTTTTCAAAATCTTCCGATGTAATTTTCGTTTCGTTCATTTTTTATTTTTTGTTTCAAAAAAAGTTTTACATTTGCAGTCCCCAAAAATGCAGGTGTGGCGAAATTGGCAGCCGCGTCAGACTTAGGATCTGATGCCGTAAGGTGTGTGGGTTCGAGTCCCTCCACCTGCACTTTTTTCAAATTTCAATATTTTTATTTTATTTTAAAAAGATTATCAAATGATAAATTTAACTATCAGTTGTTAATCTGAAAACACTTTGTAAATAGTTTATTTATTTTAATCTAATTTGCAAACTCATTTCTACTAAAATCCAATATAATGAATCGCATTATTTTAATTATTGTACTAACTTTTTTCAGCGAATTTTTGTTTGCTCAATCACCTGGTGATACAATATTATTGAACACTTTTACTTATTCACAAAACAAAGGCAGTGGTGTGAAAGATACCGTTATTAACTTTCCCAATTTACCAAGTGTGAATTATGAAAAAATTTTTATGCTCTATAATATGAGGTGTAAAAATGCTTTAGTATCAAATTCGTCAAATAGAAATTTAGGCTGTGGTGAATGGGATTACTCATGTAATACTTATATCATTGATTCATCAAAAACAGATTCAGTAAAGGCAAAATCCCCTACTCATGTTATTAAAGGATTTGTTGGAAACAGCTATCCTTATACATTTCAGCCTACTTATAACTATTATCAATTTATTCAAAAACATGTTTTGCATAATACAATAATTAATGAGTATGATACAATGATTGGCACTGGTTTGCATCAATTGAATGCTCCTTTTCAAAGTTCAAAAAGCATGGCAAAATCACAATTTTTATGGAAAGCTTCTGAGTTAATAAATGCAGGAATTACTGCCGGCAATATTTCCAGCATAAAAATAAGAATCAACAATGTTGGAACAACTGCAAATTATTTAAGAATAAAAATAAAATCAACTAACGATACAATTTTGAGTGCATTAACTCCTCATTTATCAGGATTTACAGAAGTATATTTCGCAAATACAATATTGATAAATGGGCAAAACGAGTTCAACTTTTACAATAATTTTAATTGGAACGGAACTGATAATATCATCATTGAATTTAGTTTTGAAAATAACAATTCAAGCAGCGATGCAATTGTTGCGGCTGATTCAATGAATATTAAATTGGGGTTAATTTCAGAAGGTAACGATTATTCATTGGAATTTACAGGTAGCAATTTTTTACAATTAGGTTCTTCAAATTTTTCAAATTTTAGTAATCAAATCTCAATTTCATTTTGGAGTAATGGTAATGCTAATTTATTACCAACTAATACAACAGTTGCTTATGCTACAAATGCTAATAATGATAGACAAATAAACATCCATTTGCCATGGAGCAATTCAAATATTTATTTTGATTGTGGCTCTGGAGGGACATCAGACAGAATCAACAAAATAGCTAACA
>JBDKJJ010000299.1:0-6941 GCA_039796635.1 Bacteroidota bacterium | reverse complement strand
ACTCGGGTGATGGAATTGGTAGACATGCGGGACTTAAAATCCCGTGGGCCGAAACGCCCGTACGGGTTCAACTCCCGTCCCGAGTACTTAATAATTAGCCTCAAATACTTTACAGATAAGTGTTTGAGGCTTTTTTTATTTTACAAAGTAACAATATAGTAATACCGATTACGTTTTCAATATAGTCCGTCCCGATTTCTTCTGGATGGACTAAATTAAAGCGTAATCGGAATAATTATGAAAACTAAATGAAGAATTATTCGATTGCAATTTGATGGCAACTTTTGATTTGCGCAAGTTTTTAGTGTAAAGTTTTAATTGTTTTTTTTACATAATAATAATCTTATTTTTAAGGAAAGTAAGTTTGATAATTGTGAAGAAAGAAGTTGTTTTGAGTATATAATTTACTTTTGCTTATTACGATATTTTTTTCATTAATTTAGCGAAACTATTCAAAGTTGAATAAAGCTTTATTGTTAGATGGATCTAAATTTAAAATCACAAAATCATGAAAACAAAAATAAATAATTACACTGTTTACCTTGTTTTATTTCTTCTCCTCGTTTCAGCATTCGGTTATTTGATTGCACCTGAAAAAATGTTGAGTGTTGTAGGAATTGCAGGAACAAAAGAGAATAATTTTTTGGTGAAAACTTTAGCAGCTGCATTGCTTTCATTTATACCTGCTGCATTTGCCATTACCCGAAATTCAGAGAAAGTAAATCTGAAACAACAAATAATTTTTGGATTGGCGTTGTATATGTTTCTCAGTTCAGCAGTTGACCTGTATGGTTATTTAACCGATGTAGTTAATTTATCTTCGGTACCAAGTATTGGGTTTAGAGTGTTGCTTGGTATTATTTTGATAGCTACTAACGAGAAAAAATAATTTTAAAAATCATATAAAACTAAAGAGGGTATTTCAAAAGAATAGCTATTCACTCAACTCATTTTTCAGTTGCTTCAACATTCCTTCTTTATCTTTCTTTACCATCTTGGCAAACTGTTTAGCATAAGGATGAACCTCATGATGGCGTTCACTCCATAAAATTATTTCAACTACAACAGGAATTAAATCAATGCCTTTAGAAGTAAGCTTATACAATACTTTCGCTTTGCTTTCAGGATGTTTTTGTTTAGAAATAATTTCTGCTGATTCTAACAACAACAATCTATCTGCTAAAATATTAGTAGCAATTTTTTCTTCTGATTCTAAAAATTCACTGTAAGTTTTTTTTTCATTAAACATTAAATCACGAATAATAAGCAACGACCATTTGTCGCCAAAAATATCTAACGCTGTACTGATAGGGCATTCAGACCTAAATTCAATTTTCTTTTTTCTTTTCACATCACAAAATTAAAAAACTACTTGCATTTTGCAAGTAAATTGTTTTTCTTTGCTCTTATTATTTATTTACATTAAAAAAAATATACCATGGCAAATGCATTAAATTGGTTTGAAATTCCAGCAAAAAATTTCGACAGAGCAAAATCATTTTATGAAAATGTTTTAGGAATCACGATTGAAACTATGCCTCACCCAATTTATAAGTATGGAATTTTTCCTGCTGGTATGGAGAAAGGCGAAGTAGGCGGCGGCTTAGTGCAAGGCGAAGGATTTGAACCATCAACAACAGGTGCAGTAATTTATTTTAATGGCGGTGAAGATTTAGCAATTCCACTTTCAAAGGTTGAAACTGCTGGTGGAAAAATTGTGATGCCAAAAACTTCGATTGGTGGCAATGGTTTTATGGCTCACTTTATTGATACCGAAGGAAACAGAGTAGCATTACATTCCATGAAATAAAAACTAAATTTTATGAGCAAACTACAAGCACACAATGAAATTATTATTAACGCACCCATCAGCAAAGTATGGGCTGCAATTACTGATATTAATTTGTTAGATAAAATAAATCCTGGTGTTATTTCGGCATCAGGAAGAATGGATAAACAAGGCGAAACCCGAACTTGTGAAATGAAGAATGGTGGCAGAAAAGGAACTATGACCGAACGCCTTGCTGAAATGGAACATGAAAAGAAAACAGTTTGGGTAATTGTTGAAGATACTATGGGTATGAGCAAGATGATCAATGACCCAAGGTTTTGTTTTTTTCTGGAGAAAATGGATGACAATAAAACTAAGCTGATTAACGAATCGTATTACGAACCAGCTAACTTTTTTGTAAAAATCATGAATGCTTTTATGATGAAAAGTAAGATGGGACAAATTCAACAACAAATTTTAAACAACATTAAATCGCTTTTAGAAAAGTAATTTTTATGACTACACTACACAATGAAGTATTAATAGATGCACCAATTGAGAAAATTTGGAATGCATTGGCCAACATTGATAACTTGGATAAATTTGACCCAACAGTAAAAAAATCTACTGTATTAACCCCTGAAAAAAGTGGAATGGGAGCAAAGCGCAAAGTAGATATGTTAGATGGAAAAAATTGGTTTGAAGAAAAAGTAACTGATTTTAAACCTAATGAAACATTAGCATTTCAACTTACTAATTGTTCATTTCCTATTGATGGATTAAAGCACAGTTATAGCTTTGAAAAAGTTGGGAATCAAACTAAAGTAAAACAAGTAATGGAATACAAAGTGAAATTTGGTTTTTTTGGCAAATTAATGGATAGCTTAATGATTAGAAAACAAACAGATGGAGGCATTAAAAAATTTATGGGCGGCTTAAAATCATTTACTGAAAAAAATTAAATAATGGCTTATAACGAAAAATTAGCAAACAGAATTCGTGAGCATTTAGCAATGCTTCATTTACCAAAATTAGATGAAAAAGAAATGATGGGCGGCTTAACTTTTATGGTGAATGATAAAATGTGTGTAGGCATTATTAAAGATGAAATGATGTGCCGAATTGACCCAAACCTTCATGAACAGTGCATTGAACAAACTGGTTGCCGAACCATGGATTTTACCAAACGACCAATGAAAGGTTATGTGATGATTGATGAAAGCGGCATGAAATCAAAAAAAGATTTTGAAAAATGGATGGGCTTGTGTTTGGATTTTAATAAAGTGGCAAAGTCAAGTAAGAAGAAAAAGTAGTATAAAGCTTTAATAAAACTATTCAAACTTTTATGATATTATTAAAGCAAAGCCAATCAACCTAATAATTCTGAAGAAATAATACCAATTCCAACAATAAAATAGTCCAAACTATTTTGGATTTGTGAAGTGGTAAATGCCGATACAGTTTGAAAATAGTACAAATGAGTGAAACGTCCCGATTTCTTCGGGATGGACAATATTGAAAACGTAATCGGTATAAAGCTATGGTTCACCCTTTTGATTCTTTTAGCTATAAATAGTCAATACTTTTCCATTTTCTAATTCAAAAATTTCAAAATCTTTATTTGTTTTTTTTAAGGAAGTTGCTATTCTGTTTTTATCAGTATCGGTGATGAAAACCTGAGTATCAGTTGGTAATATTTTCATTAATGTATTTGCTCTTTCTTCGTCAAGTCTATCAAAAAAATCATCAATTAATAAAAATGGTTGAGTATTTAATTTTAATTTGATAAAATAAAACTGAGCCATTTTTAAGCTAATTATGAATGATTTTTGTTGCCCTTGTGAGCCATATTTTTTTATGGACTGATTATTCATGCTAAACACTAAATCATCTTTATGAATACCACTGTTGGTGCGCTGTGTAATTAAGTCTTTCTGTAAATTTTGATGTAATAAATCTGAATATTGATTCGAATTTAATTCGCTTTCATACTCAACTGAAATATGTTCACTTTCATTACTAATGTTTTGATAAACTTTTTTTGAATACTTTTCAATAATTGGAATTGATTCTTTTCTGGTATTATAAATTAACGGAGCAATTGAAATTAATTGTTCACTATAAGTATTCAAAAGCGGAATGTTTTGCTTTTGTTGTTTAGCAAATTGCTTTAGCAATGTATTACGCTGCAATAAAATTTTGTTGTATTGAATCAGCGTTTCAAGATATTTTGGGTTGGTTTGTGAAATTAAATTATCCAAAAATTTTCTTCTGAGTTCACCACCTTCTAAAATTAATTCATTATCAAAAGGTGTAATCATTACTGCTGGAAATTTTCCAATATGGTCACTTATTTTTTCATACGAATTTTTATTAATCAAAAATTCTTTTTTACCATTTAATGGTTGTTTGCAAGTTATTTCAATCAAGTTGCCATCATGGTTTTCTAACTTTCCATGAATTCTGAAAAAATCAAAATCATTTTTAATATTGAAATTATCATTGCTATTAAAATAACTTTTAGTGATACACAAATAATAAATGGCATCAAGCAAATTTGTTTTACCAACGCCATTTAATCCAGTAAAACAAACAATAGGTTTGCTAATTGGCAAATATGTTTGCTGATGATTTTTAAATTGAACTACCTGAAGTTGTTTGAAATACACTATGCAAAATTAGTAGCTTATGTATAATGATGAAATTATTATCTGTTTTTTTAATTGTTTATGCTCTAAAATGTAATTTTAATATCTGAATTGGCATTGTAAAAATAGGCGTAAAGAAATTTATGTGCTTAGCATAAAAAAAAGCAAAATTGTTCGAAGTCCCGATTTGAAAATCAAGGTGAAGTGAATCGAGCCGTAGCATTTTCATTATCGGGACAAGTTTTTTGCTTTGAGCAGAGCATAAATTTTTAGCCGATTTTTACAGAGCCTTGCCCTTCCACAAATGGAAAGGGTCTTTTTGTCAAGAAAAAGAACAATAAATTACTGTAATTTTTATTGAACTTTAGTCGGTATTAATTTTCTTTTCTTGTCTTAATACAAGAAAAGAAACAAAAGAAAATCAAGCCTTCAAAACAATAATTTGAAAATACTACGAATCAATTTTCTTTGCAGCGAAATTGTACTTGCTATTCAAATGATTATTTATATTGACTTTCAAGATACTATTTGAATTCGATTTCGCTAACTCAAAAGCCACAGCACAAAACTGATTCTTGTTTTTCTAAATTTTTGTTTTGATGGCGGCAAAACTCAAAATACTTTTGAGGGACGACTAAATTGAAAATCTTTTCCAAAAAAATTAAAAAAATATTTGTTTCAAAAATTTATAAGCATACATTTGCAGCCCGATTCTGAAGTGCAAATTTTGCATGAAATGCCCGGGTGGCGGAATTGGTAGACGCAGCAGACTCAAAATCTGCCGTTCGCAAGGATGTGCTGGTTCGATTCCAGTCCCGGGCACAAAAACTAAAAGCGATTTTCAATAATTTGAAGTCGCTTTTTTTATGTAAAAACGTTTTAGATTTCATTTTTCAAATATTACCTTTGCAACCTATTCAAAAATAAAAATTAACTATTATCAAAATTATGAAAAGAATTTATTACGTTTTATTCGCTGCCGTTTCTATTGCTTTAGCTAGTTGTTCTGCAAGTAATATTTCAATGAGAGAGCCTGACTCACATGTTGAATTTTACAAAACTGACTTCACTTTTTCTGAACAATTTAGTGGTGAGGCTGTTCAATCAAAAATTATCGGAATTGATTTTTCACGTTTGTTTAAAACTACTACTGGTACTGTGGTTGGTGGTGCTTCTAAAATGAGTATTCCTGTAATTGGAGCTTATCTTCAAAACCCTACAGCAAGTTATGCTTTATACAACTTAATGAGTGACCATAAAGGTTATGATGTTGTATTTTATCCTCAATTTGAAACTGTGGTAGAAAGACCATTTTTAGGATTACCACTTTATACTAAAACTACAGTAACTGTTACAGCTCGTTTAGCAAAAATTAAAAAGGGTGGTTCAGCTGCTTCAACTGATAAATAATATTTTTCTTAAGGTATAAAAAAAGCCAAATCAATTGATTTGGCTTTTTTTATGATTAATATTTTTCGTTTTCATTTGGGAAATCTTCAGTTTTTACATCTTCAATATAATTACCTACAGCTGTTTTAATTTCATCATAAAGGTTTAAATATCGGCGCAAAAATCTTGGTGAAAATCCTTGATTGATTCCAAGCATATCATGCAAAACTAATACTTGCCCATCAACATCAGCGCCAGCACCAATTCCTATCACAGGTATTTTTACTTGCTTACTCACTTCAGCAGCTAATGCCGCCGGAATTTTTTCTAACACAATGCTAAAGCATCCCAATTCTTCTAATAATAAAGCATCTTCAATTAATTTTTTTGCTTCTTTTTCTTCAGTTGCTCTTACTGTATAAGTGCCAAATTTATTGATGGATTGTGGTGTTAAACCCAAATGCCCCATCACAGGTACACCTGCTGATAAAATTCTAACTATTGATTCTTTTATTTCAACTCCTCCTTCCATTTTTACAGCATGAGCGCCACTTTCTTTCATTATTTTAATGGATGATTGCAACGCTTCTTTTGAATTACCTTGATATGAACCAAATGGTAAATCAACCACCACCAATGCACGTTTTACAGCTCGAATTACAGAAGATGCATGATATATCATTTGATCTAATGTGATGGGTAAGGTAGTATCATAACCAGCCATTACATTACTTGCAGAATCTCCTACTAATATCACATCAATGCCTGCGGCATCCACAATTTTTGCTAATGAATAATCGTATGATGTAAGCATACTTATTTTTTCGCCACGTTCTTTCATCGCTTGCAGAACATGTGTTGTTACTTTGTTTACGTTCATTCTTCGTTCAGTACTCATAAAATATTTTATAAAAATTTACGATTAATTATTTCTTTAAATTGTTCAGCAATTTCTTCATTTTCATTCCAATTATTCTTGATAGAAAGTTCATCTAATAATTTTTCAGCATCAGTTTTTTGGGTAAATGAGTTAAGTTGCTCAATTATATTTTTGTAGGTTGAATCATTACCAGCAAACAAATTTTGAATGAAACTAAATTTATCATTGAATCCAATTATACTTTTTAAATCCT
>JBDKJJ010000298.1:0-2554 GCA_039796635.1 Bacteroidota bacterium | reverse complement strand
CCCGTAAATAAAGGGACTTTGTTTTGAAAAATATTTTTTAGGGCGTTATATTCACTTTTATCGCCTTGTTTAGTGCCAGGAGCGTGAAGAATAATTGCATCTATAGTAGATAAATTATGATTGTGAAGTGCCATTCGCATAGATTTTTCCATACAAATGCCTTCTTGAGACAAAGCAACCGAATTTTGAATCATTTCTGTGGCATAACCCATTCCAGAGATTTTTGTAGTAGTATTTTTGGTCTTTTCTTTGGAAAGTCCTGCCATTACAGAACCTTCTCCTAAGACTAATGTATTATTTTTTTTATTAAAATCTAATGATTTGCAGGGATAAGGTAGTACATCTTTACTGTAAATTTTTAATGCTTGCATTTGTGCAACAGTAAATGGTGTAATTGCAGCCTCTGAACCGCCCACCAAAAAATGAGTGGTCATATTACTTTCTATCCATGCAATGCCGTTTAGCACCGCATGCAAAGCAGAAGAACAAGTGATAGAATGAGAAATTTCTGGTCCATTAGTTTGTAAATCCTGTGCTACCCAGCTAGAAATATTACCCAAAGTGGTTGAAGGTGAGGACAATAAAGGTGTTTTATTTTCTGATAAAAATTCTTGAAAATGATTTTCAAATAAATGGGTTGCCCCTCTTGATGAAGCAATATTAATCCCGATATCTTTATTTTTCCAACTGAGTTGTTCCCAAGTTTTTCTTGCACAAATCAATGAATAAATAACCGTAGGATCTAGATTTTGATAAATTGGATTTTCTATTAAAAATAAATTAATTTCCTCTTTTTGTTGCGAATGCAAAGCATTTGCCCAAATATTTTGGGTGCCAATATTGGTTTCTTTTATTAAAGTTTCATTGGATAAATAAGAATTCCAAACTGCTTCTTTTGTTGTTCCCAAAGAAGAAAATGACTGAATAGCATTGATATAAATTGGATTTTGCATTTAATAAACCGTATTTAAACAAGCTTCAAAAGCATTATAAATAATATCTAATTCAGCATTTGAAATGATAAAAGGAGGCATGGTATAAATTACATTTCCCATGGGTCTTATCAAAATACCATTTTCAATAAAAAATTGATACAATTTATTTCTAAAAGTTCCATAATAAGCAGTATCTTCTTCTGTTTTGATAGTAATTGACAAAATAACGCCCAAAACTTCCACTTTTTCAACTCTTGGATGATTTTTTATATGCTCTTTAAACTCCAAATGTTTTTGATTGATGTTTTCTAAATTATTTTGAATTTCTTTAGTTTGAAACAATTCTATACTCGCTTTGGCTACTGCACAACCCAGAGGATTTGCAGTAAAAGTATGTCCGTGCATAAACGATTGATTCACGCTACTAGATAAAAAACCATCAAAAATCTTTTGAGTAAATAAAGTAACAGCCATAGGCAAAGTGCCAGCAGTAAGTGCTTTGCTTAAACAAATTACATCTGGTTGATGAGTTAAATGATTGATTGCAAATGGTTTACCTGTTTTTCCAAAACCTGTCATTACTTCATCTGCAATTGTAAAAACCTGATTATTTTTAGCAATTTCAATCATCAAATCTAATGAATTTGCATTGTACATTCTCATTCCAGCTGCTCCTTGTACCAATGGTTCAAAAATAAAACAAGCATATTCATTGGTATTTACAAGATTTTCAAAAGTTGAACTTACTTCATTTTCGTTTTCATGAGTTGGAATTGGAATTCTCACCACTTCAATCAAAATATCTTTAAAAGCCTCGTGAAAAACATTGATACCACTCACAGCCATTGCCCCAAAAGTATCGCCGTGATAGGCATCTTCAAATGCAATAATCTTTGTTTTTTTAATATTTTGATTGATAAAAAATTGCAAACAAGCTTTCAAAGCCACTTCTACAGCAGTAGAACCATTATCTGAATAAAAAACTTTTTGATAATGAGGTAAAATTTCAAATAGTTTTTGAGAAAGTTCCACAGCAGCTTGATGTGTAAAACCACCAAAAAGCACATGATCCAAAGTTTCTAATTGATTCTTTACCGCTTGAATAATCGCAGGATGACTGTGTCCGTACACACAAGTCCACCAACTAGAAATGGCATCTAGATAAGATTTATTGTTTTCATCATAAAAATAAACGCCTTTTGCTTTTACAATAGCAGGCAACAACCCCAAATCTTGATGCTGAGTGTAAGGATGCCAGTTGTATATAGCGTCTTTTTGGGAGAGAGTCATTTGATTATTTTGAATTTTGAATTATGAATTAGATTATCTTTAATCTTAAAATTTTCTATTTAACTAATTCGCTAATTATTTATACTTTCTTCAAAAAAACTTCTGCCATCATACATCTTGCACTTCCGCCACCGCATAATTCTATGGTATCCAATGAACTATGAATAATTGGACAATGTTTTTCTAGGGTTTCAATTTGTTTTGGAGTTAATGCTTGATATGCTGATGTACTCATGATTAATTGTTTTTCGCCTTTATTATTATGTAATTGCAACATATTTCCAGCAAATCTATTCACTTGATCTTCAGAAATTAAAATAATTTCTTTT
>JBDKJJ010000297.1:0-2798 GCA_039796635.1 Bacteroidota bacterium | reverse complement strand
TTCAAGGTACTGCGGCGGATATGATTAAGTTGGCGATGATAAAAATCAATGACGAATTACGAATGACAAATTACAAATCAAAAATGTTGTTGCAAGTGCATGATGAATTGGTTTTTGATGTTCACAAAGATGAAATTGAAATCATGAAACCAATTATCAAATCATGTATGCAAAATGCTTTGCTATTGCCGAATGGCGTTCCTGCTGAATGCGAAATGGGAACTGGTGTAAATTGGTTGGAGGCGCATTGATATTTATGATTTGTTGATGGACGATTTATGATTGAAATACAGAAAAATATTTTGATAAATTTGTTCAGATAAAAAAGCAACTGGTCGCAATTTGCAACCAGTTCAAAAACATAAAAAAGAATGAAGCAATTAATTCCACAATCCAATTTCAGCACATTGATTTTTGAATTCTGAGGCTTGAAAGTGATGATTGATACTGATTTATCAGCCGTGTATGAAATTGAAATAAGAAGATTAAGAGAGCAAGTTCGTAGAAACAAAATTCGTTTACCGAAAGATTTTATGTTTGAATTAAACGCAAAAGAAAAAGCTGAATTATTAAAACGTGAACCATGATTTGAAAATTTAAAACACAGTTCTGCTAATTCAATGGTGTTTACCGAACAAGGTGTGGCAATGCTTTCAAGCGTTTTGAACTCAAAGAAAACGATTGAAATTAATATTGAAATCCAGCCACAGCGGATTTGTAAGGCATTTGGCTGAATCAGATTTATTCAAAACAATATTTTTTATGATGTTCATCAGTTCGCTTCACCATAGAAGCAAAGCTGATGTTATTTCGAAGCTCTGTTTCGGAACTGCTTGATTCAAAAACTGAAGAACAAAATCAACTCTTTATTTCATCCATTCTAAGAGTAAATTTTTTTAATTAAATTTGCAGAAAGTTTTTATCATGAAAGTGCTATTAGATATTGAACAAAATCATGCGCCATTTTTTATGGAGTTAATAAGAAGTTTGAATTACGTTGATGTTTTGAAAGAAATTAAAGACAAACGTAAAAGCGATTTTATTGATGGAATGAAAGAAGCTTTTGATGATGTAAAATTGCATGAACAAGGCAAAAAGAAATTGAAATCAGCCAAACAAGTTTTGAATGAGCTTTGATGTAATTGCCACCGACCCATTTATTCGCAAGCTAAAACCCTTAGCCAAAAAATATCCTTCTCTAAAAACCGACCTTGCTGAAACGATTGATACACTTGCCATTAAGCCAACTTTAGGAACATCAATCGGACGTGATTGTTATAAAATCAGAATTGCAATCAGCTCAAAAGGAAAAGGAAAATCAGGCGGTGCAAGATTAATAACTTACGTAAGAGTAACTCGGCAAACAGTTTATTTAATGGACATTTACGACAAATCAGAACAAGCAAATATTTCAAAAGAAGAATTAAAAACTTTGATTGATTGGTTGGCTTTGTAAAAGTAAAACTCTTCCTTTCATCAATTTTAAGAGTAAATTTTTTTGGTTAAATTTGCAGAAAATAGAAAAAATGCAAACCATCAATATTACTGCGCAATTAAATGAAGCATCTCAAGTAGATGCCGTGAAAGCATTTTTAAAAGCACTGAAAATAAAATTTGAATTAAGCGAAAAGCCTTACAATCCTGAGTTTGTAGCTAAAATGAAAAAAAGCGATGCAGAAGTAAAAGCAGGAAAAGTTCGCAAAATAAAAGTGGATGAACTATGGAAATAGTGTTCACTCAGCCGCCGATGCCGATTTGAATTTTTGGGAAAAAACCAAAAACACTACCATTCAAAAGAAAATTTCAGCATTGCTGAATGACATTCAAAAAACACCTTTTTAAGGCTTTGGAAAACCCGAAGCACTTAAATTTAATCTTGCTCCAAAATGGAGCAGAAGAATTAATGCCGAACACAGATTGGTATATGAAGTATTGAATAAGCAAATCATTGTGCATTCATTAAGAGGTCATTATTTTTGAAATAATTAATCACTTTATTCGATTTTTTTTGGCTGAATCGGATTTATTCACAATAATATTGTTTTTTATGGTGTTCATCAGTTCGCTTCGCTTGTGTGTAATCCGATTCTTATGAGCCAAGGATTTATAATCCAAATCCATTGCCGAATGGCGTTCCTGCTGAATGCGAAATGGGAACTGGTGTGAATTGGTTGGAGGCGCATTAAAAGGTTTGGCGAACTTTTAAAGTTTTTCATTGCTGCAACGTGGGTATTTACCTAAAATGTGGCGGTTAAATAATTCATGATGCAAAGATAAAATTGTATTCTATGGTTTTTGGATAATGAATGTTATACCAAATCCAACAACAAAATAATCCAAACTATTTTGGAGTTGTGAAGTGGTCAGTTTGAAAATAGTACAAATGAGTGAAACGTCCCGATTTCTTCGGGATGGATTATATTGAAAACGTAATCGGTATTACAATCTACAAATTCACAAACTCAAACTTCTCTCCATCAAATAAACCTTTGTCACTTAGCTTTAATTTAGGAATTACCAACAAAGCCATAAAAGATAAAGTCATGAATGGTGCATCCAAATTGCTTCCTAATGATTTTGCAAAAGCATCAATTTCACTATACTTATTGGCAACCATGTAACCATCGTCAGCGCTCATCAAGCCTGCAACTGGTAAAGGAAGAATTTTTTCTTCAACATTATTTACTGCACACACACCACCATTTGTTTCCATTAATAAATTTATAGCTTTTACTATTGCTTCATCATCAGCACCAACAGCAATAATATTGTGGCTATCATGTGCTACTGAACTTGCA
>JBDKJJ010000296.1:0-9362 GCA_039796635.1 Bacteroidota bacterium | reverse complement strand
CGTTCAAAAAATTATAAGTATCCAAAAAATCATTGTCTGTTTCATCTGGAAAACCAACAATAACATCAACTCCAATGCAAGCATGAGGCATTGCCGCCTTTATTTTTTCAACACGTTTTACATAAAGCTCTCTTTGATATCTACGGCGCATTAACTTTAGTAATTTGTTACTTCCGCTTTGTAATGGCACATGAAAATGAGGCATGAATCTTTTGCTTTGAGCAACAAACTCAATTATTTCATCGGTTAATAAATTTGGTTCTATGCTACTAATTCTAAATCTTTCAATGCCTTCTACTTTATCTAATTCTTGAACTAACTGATAAAAGTCTTCTCCACTTGACCTCACCCCTTGCCCCTCTCCAACAGAGAGGGGTAAAGGTGCTTCGCTTTTATTTTTAAAATCTCCTAAGTTAACTCCAGTTAATACAATTTCTTTTACTCCTAAAGCTGCAATTTCCTTTGCTTTATGAACTGCATTTTCAATAGTATCGCTTCTGCTTGCACCACGAGCCATTGGTATGGTGCAAAAGCTACAACTATAATCGCAACCATCTTGTACTTTTAAAAATGAACGTGTTCTGTCACCAAATGAATAGGAAGAATTGAAAATATTTACATCATCAATATCACAACTATATACAGCAGCTTTTTCCTTTTTCTCAAAATTTTTAAGATGCTCAACAATATTAAATTTTTCAGCTGCACCCAATACCATATCAACGCCTTCAATCTCAGCTATTTCAGTTGGTTTCAATTGAGCATAACAACCTGTGATTACAACTGCTGCATCAGGTGCTTTGCGTTGTATTTGACGAACCAACATTCTACATTCCTTATCTGCATTTTCTGTAACGCTACAAGTGTTGATGACATACACATCTGCAAAGTCAGTAAAATCAACTTTTTGCATTCCTTCCTTCTCCATCATTCTTGATAATGTAGAAGTTTCAGAATAATTTAATTTACATCCTAAAGTATGAAAGGCAATTGTTTTCATTGGCTGCAAAGATAATAGCTTAGCACCATTTAACCACTTCCAACGGAAATGTTTTTCCTGACCGAATATCATTTACAATTGCTCTAACGCTATTAGGCGCTAACAATTCGTCATCTTTAAAAGCGTTTATTTCTGCTAAGGAAACCCAACGGTGAGCTTTAATTTCATGATGCCAAAAATCATTTTGCTTTGAAATTTCTTTCGCTAAAAAAACATATCGAATCATATCCCATTTGCCATAGCTGATATATTTATACATTCCTAAAATGGAAGTTAGTTCGGCTGTAATACCCGTTTCTTCCTTACATTCACGAATAGCGCAATCAAATACCGACTCATGTTTTTCAAATCTTCCACCAGGAAAATTCCAAAGATTTTCGCTTTGTTTTTTCCCTTCTTGTACCATCAATATTTTATCTTCTTGCATTAAGATAACTGAAGCCGTAACTATGTTTGTTGCGATGGGTTCCATTTGCATAAAAATAATTTGTAACGAATATAAATAATTGACGTATAGCCTTATCTCATCTTCACAACAATAATTTATGAAAAAAAGTTTCTTGCTAATTTTATTTAGCTTTCTATTCCATTCATTATTTGCTCAATCTTGGTCTGCCGAACAACTATCAAAAGCCAATACAGCAAAGGATATTGAATATTTATCACAAGCAGAAAAAGACGCTATTATGTATATTAATTTGGCAAGATTATTTCCAAAAGAATTTGTAAAACTGGAATTAGAAAATTATCTAGCACCCATCAAATTCGGCACTTACTTAAAAAACTCATCTTACAAAAAATCATTGATTGCAGAATTAAACAAACAAAAATCAATAGCTGCTTTAACATTTGAAAATGTGTTGTATGAAGATGCAAAATGTTTTGCTACCGAAATGGGCGATAGAGGCGAAATTGGTCATACTAGGAGAAAGTGCAAGGCAAGTAATTATGCTGAATGTTGTTCATACGGTATGGAAACTGGAAAAGATATTGCTATGCAATGGCTTATAGACCATGATGTTCAAGGTGTTGGGCATAGAAGAAATTGCCTAGAACCTACTTATACAAAAATAGGATTAGCCATTCATGCTCATAAAAAATGGCAGGTATGTGCTGTGGCTGAAATGAATTTTTAATCACCCTTCATCATTCATAAACTCACTGGTGAAGTGGAAATGAATGTCAGGATTATTTTTTCTTTCGGTTTCTAAATACCATTCGCTTTGAGCTAAATAAACTAATCTACCATCTTTATCATTTGCTAAAAATTGATTTTTGAATTTACAGAAATCCATCAATTTATTTTGGTCGTCAGAAGTTATCCAACAGGCTTTATAATAAGGTAAAGTAACAAAGCTCACCGTAGCGCCATATTCATGCAACAAGCGATATTGAATTACTTCAAATTGCAATTCACCAACAGTACCAATGATTTTTTTATGACCCATGTTTTGTGTAAACAATTGCGCCACACCTTCATCTGTTAGTTGCTGTAAACCTTTTTCTAATTGCTTAGTTTTCAATGGGTCTTTGTTTACTACTTCTTTAAATATTTCTGGTGAAAAGCTTGGAATACCTGTAAACATTACGTTTTCACCTTCAGTTAAAGTATCGCCAATTTTAAAATTTCCTGTATCAAACAAACCAACTACATCACCAGGGAAAGCGTCATCTAACACATTTTTACTTCGAGCCATAAAACTAAAAGGGCTGCTAAAGCGAACATCTTTATCTAATCGCACATGATGAAAGAATTTATTCCTTTCAAACTTTCCACTACACACTCTCAAGAATGCAATTCTATCACGATGACGTGGGTCAAGATTAGCATGAATTTTAAAAATAAATCCAGTGAATTTATCTTCAGTTGGCGTTACTTCACGTTTATCAGTTGGTCGAGCCAAAGGCTTTGGAGCTATCTGAATAAAAGTTTCTAGCAATTCACGTACACCAAAATTGTTCATGGCACTTCCAAAAAAAACAGGGGCAATATGTCCGCCTAAATATTCTGATTCATCAAAATTATGATACACCCCTTCAATCAATTCAACATCACTACGCAATTGATTAGCGTCTGCTTCTCCAACTTCTGCTTCTAAATTTTTATCAGATAAATTTTCAATCGTAATTTTTTCATCATCTTTTTGTTTGGCTTGGAATAATTGTAACGTCTTATCATACAAATTATAAACACCCTTGAAAGTGCTGCCCATATTGATTGGCCAGCTTAATGGTCGAACTTTGATTTTTAATTTTGCTTCTAATTCATCTAATAAATCAAATGGATTTTTACCATCTCTATCCATTTTATTGATAAAAATAATCACTGGCGTATTTCGCATTCTGCACACTTCCATTAATCGTTCAGTTTGCTCTTCCACACCTTTAACACAATCAACAACAAGAATAACAGAGTCAACAGCGGTTAAGGTTCTGTAAGTATCTTCAGCAAAGTCTTTGTGACCTGGCGTATCTAATAAATTTACATTGATGCCATTGTATTCAAAACACATTACCGATGTAGCTACCGAGATACCACGTTGCTTTTCAATTTCCATGAAATCACTGGTTGCATGTTTTTTAATCTTGTTTGATTTTACAGCACCAGCTACCTGAATGGCACCACCGAATAACAAAAACTTTTCGGTAAGTGTGGTTTTACCTGCATCGGGGTGACTTATAATGGCGAATGTTCGGCGTTTGCTTATTTCTTCTGCGTATTTCAATTCCTTAATTTTTATTATTTATAATCTCTAATTAAAACATCAGTTGGAATATGTAGCAATGCATTTAATTGCCTAACCATTTCTAATGTCAGTTTTCTTTTTTTATTTAATACTTCGCTAATTCGGCTATGGAAGCCAATTGCAGGAGCTAAATCCTTTTGCTTATATCCCATTTGTTCCATTCTAAATTTAATAGCTTCTATTGGATTTGGAAAATCAATCGGGAAATTTTGTTGTTCATATCTTTCAATTAACAAGCTAATAATTTCCAATTCATTACCTTCTGCAGAATTAGGTTTAGCATCAAAAATTTCATCTAATCTTTTTAATGCTTTTTGATAATCACGTTCAGTTTTTATAATTTTTAATTCCATTTTATTAAATTTTTTCAGCATCAATTTTATCATATTGTACATGCGTTCCAATAAATCTTATCCAAACAATGCTGTATTTATAATTAATTTTCACAATTAATCTATACTTGTTGCCTACTATGTTAAATACAATTCTTCCTTGTTGCAAAATACTTGCAGTAGGGTATTCTTGTTTAACATCAGCAGGTGATTTCCATGATGCTGCTATTGCTTCATGATACCATGCTTTTAATTGCTGCTCAGCATCTCGGTGTTTAATCCAAAATTCTCGTAAAGTTTTTTGAGCTATTACTCTCACTAACTATCTTTTTTGCAAAGATAAAAAAAGTTACCAATTTGGGAAGACGAGTAAAGAAAATTATTCCTTCACAAACTTTGCATTCATCACATTTCCTTTTTCGTCGGTGGCTTTTATAAAGCAAACGCCTTGTGGAAGATTTGAAATATTTGATTCCAATCCACCTATTGACCTCACCCCAGCCCTCTCCAAAGGAGAGGGAGAAACAGCCAATACATTACCGTCATGGTGAGCTTGTTGAACCATAATTCTTCCTAATAAATCAGTTACTTCAATTGTATTTATTGAAAACTGACAACCGCCAACTTATTTTTACAACAATCCAAATTCAAATTTTTGTTCTAAAGCTGTTTCAATAAATCGAGGTAAAGCATATTCCATACGTTCTTGTGCTTTTTCGCTATCATGAAATAAAATAATTTCACCATTTTTAAATGGTTTACCAATTGCATTTTTCAAACATTGTTCTTTCGTAATTGATTTATCAAAATCAGCTGTTAATCGGCTCCACATAACCACTTGATGCGTTTTTAAAATTTGGTTGGCTTGCGAAAATTTTATTTTTCCATAAGGCGGTCGGAAAAATTTTGTGTCGCTTTCTTCCTTCTTTTTTTCTATTGACCTCATCCTATTTCCTTCTCCAACAGAGAAGGATAATGGCGAAGAAAGAAAGCTATTCATTATACCTTCCGTTTTTTTTACTTCATCAAAATAAATTTCATTGCTCGTCATCCAACCATTTTTATGATGATAGGTATGATTACCCACTCGATGTCCTTCAGCTACAATGCGTTCAAAGGTTTCAGGATATTTTGCAATATTATTGCCTACACAAAAAAAGTGCGCTTTGATGTTATGCTTTTTTAATTCTTCTAACACAAACGAAGTAATGCTTGGGTGTGGGCCATCATCAAAAGTTAAGTATAACTTTCGCTGCGCTGTATCACCTTGCCAAATGAATTTAGGATAGATAAGCGGCAACAAAAAAGGTGTATGAGTGAAATAGGTCATTTCTTTTTTCGAGCTTGACGAGCTACTTTGCGTTTACTATAATCAGCAATTCTTTTTTCCTCTTTTTCCTTAGCAATTCTTTCTCTATCAGCAGGGCAACCACCACGGGCTTGCCCTTTATGAAATCGTTCTACAATTTTCATTTTTTCTCTGTCTTCACGGCACATGCCTCTATATTTTCGATGGCATGATGCTATAAACAAAAGGGTGCAGATTAAAACTAAACTTATTCTAAAAATGTTTTTTGCTGACCTCATCTTAATCTTCTCCAACAGAGAAGAATGGTATTTTTTTAATAAGTTTATTTCCCTTTCGGAAATTCTATTTTTTCTCATCAACATAAATATTTGCAAATTATTTTTTAGGTTCAGTTGGTTGTGGCGCTGGTGTTTGCGTTGGTGCAGGTGCAGGAGTTGGTTCCTTTTTTTCTTCAGCCATTAAAGGTTTTGGTGTTTTATCTTTCAACTCCTTTGCGTTGCCAATTACTATGTTCATCCCAAATCTCACATTCACATTTTTGCTTGCTAAAGGTTTTACGGCAGCTAACCAATTATCAGTAATTAAATAAGTTTGCATTCCTAAAAACCGAAGCATAATTCCACCGCCAAAGTTAATTGGCGCATACGATTTATTGGTATAAGTTAATGTGCCTGTAAAATGTTTTGATAATTTTAATTGATAGCAAAGTGTAAGCGCTAATATGGAACTTTGATGAAATGTATTGCTACTGATTTGTGCAGCAACACTATGATGCTTATTAAAATCATAATTTGCCATGGCAAAAAAGTTGATAGGCAAAGCTGTTCTATAGGTTTCTTTATTCGATTCTAATTTGAAAATATTCTTTAATGAATCTACAAATTTGTTTGAATTAATGTTTGAATTACTATCAGCCAAATCAACAATATTTACACCATCAAAATCGATATGAGCATTGTGCATGGTATAATTATTTATTCTCGATTTCCATGAAATGCTTCCCCAATCATTTATTCCTGCTGAAATTTTTAGCTTTTCATTGTATTGATATGCCGCAGCCACATCTAATGCAAAACCTTTGTTAGCGGTATTGAATACATAACTTTTCACATCAGGTACAGCATTATTTTTTTGTTCAGTACTATCAGGAAATCCGCTAGTTTGAACATTCAAATTTGCATCGGCAGATAGTTTAAATGTATTAGGGTCGGTTAATAATTTAATAGATGATTCAGCGGTATTGATATTGGCTTTACCAAATAATAATTTTGGCGATAAACCAAATTGCCACTTTTTATAAGTATAAGTAAAATGAGTTGCGTACTCACGATAGTACGAAAAATTTATAGCAAAATTTCCAATCTCTAATTCATTGCCAACATAAGGCGCATTGCCATACCAAGCCAATTTTAATAAATCACCTGGGTAAGTAAATTTAAACATCATTTTATCAGCAACTGAAAAACCTGCTGACCATTTTCGGTTAGCATAATTAAATGAACCCAACGAAATTGAAGTACCAAAACCCAAATGATTTTTTGATTTTAATTTATCAATTACATTGCCAGGCGTAATTAATAAACTTGAATCAGCAGCATTTCGTTTGAATAAATCATTGTAAGTAAATCCATTATTAAAAAAATATAAACCGAATGAAGATATTGCTGGTAGCCCAACTGAAACTTTTGCATCGGTTCTGTTTGAGGCATTAAACTGCGATGATTGATTAATTTGATCAAAGAATTTCATCGTGTATTCATCTTGCGCTTTGGCTGTGATGAAAACAAAAATTAACCCTACTAAAAGTTGTAATTTTTTTTGCATGATTAATTTTATTTAAGTTTTGAAATTTTAAGTTTAGCATCAGTATTTAATCGCAAAGCGATATAATTGCTGGAATGAATTTGAACAGAATTATTGCTACTTGTTTTCAAATTTCCTTTGATTATAGCATATCTCACTTTGGTATTTATTTTTCGATAACGAGCATTATCCATTTCAAAAACGGTTTCCTTTGATGTACTTCCTTTTATAATTCCGTTAGCATCTACAGGCGCTTCAGCCAAAATAAATTGATTAGGAACTACTAATGAATCTAAATTTTCATGCAATGAATCAGTAAAATAAAGTTGCACATTAGTGTAAAGCGGAAAGGCATTTTCAACATTCATTTTAAATTTAATTGATTGTAATAAATCAGGATTATCAGGCAATGTTATATTGAAAGTGTCTTGCAAAGTGAAGTCAATAATTTTAAACCAAGCAGGTATTTCAGCATGAGCCCACACAATTAATTTACTGGTGTCAGTTATAAAATTATAAGCATTGCCTGAAGGATTTATTTGAATATTGCCTTGATAAACAATTTTGTTTGGTGCCGGATTAAATACATTTTGAATATTACTATTATTTCTGTCCATCGTGTAATTATTATCAGCCATTTGCCCCACCACCGTAGGTTGATTGATGACTAAAGGTGTTGAAAAAAATGCGCCCAAAATATTATTAACACTACCATTTCTAACAATGCCATGAGCATTACTCAAAGCACCTGATGCTGAAATGCCAAAGTAATTTTTTACATTCAAATGTATTTTAGGATTTTCTAAAAATAATTGCGCTGATAAAGTATTGTTGAAAATTTCAATAGGAATGGTATCTAACGGAATTGGAATATTTCGTTGACCTAAATATCCATCAACAAATTGAAACTGAAGATTAGTTAAATCAATTTCACCACGAACAAAATCAGTAGTATTAATAGGTTGCGTACCGTTGCCTGTAATAGTATAATATACTTTGTAAGGCAAATAATTATTGGTGGTATTGTTATTTGTGAAATCAAAAGTATATCCACCTAAATTTATATTTACAACAGTTGTTGTGGAAGGATAATTAACTTGAGCATTTATAGTTAAAGTAGTAGCTCCGTTTTTTACAGTAGGAAAAACAATTTGTGCCGATAAATTTTGTTGAAATGAAGAAGTAATTTTTAATTTAATGTTTCCGCTTTTTAATCGCAAATGCTTTAATTGAGCACCACTTGTATCAGTGTATGTATAAAAACTTGAAAAAGTATCACTCACCGAACCGTTAAAATTTCCTACTGAAATGGGCGATGACAAAGGAATTGAATCAGTTATAAAATTTTGGTCTTGAATTTTTATGTAATCAGATGCTGAGGCTTCAAATACTTTTCCATCATAATGAATGGAATACAACCCTGTTGAATCCTCACTTAAAATATTGCCGGTGTTGGCACGTTGTACTAAATTTTTTAAGGTAAGCTTTGAATTGATAAGCGGTAACGCCCACTCTGAGTTCCATTCATCAATTTTTATTTTATTAAAATTGAAATCATCTTTTTTGATACATGATGATAGAATGATACAAATCAAACTTATAAAGAAGTAATATTTACGCATGGTTTTATCGGATTAATGACTTGTAAATATACCTAACTTTTATAACAACAAAATGCAATCATCATAAACATATTAAGGTTGAAATGTTACATTTGCAAACTAAAATAAAAGTAAAAATGTATCAAAATTTAGCAATGGTTTTAATGATGGGTGCTGGCGATGGCAAAAGTAGTGGCGTAAGCACAATGATTTTATTCGGTGGAATGTTTGTGGTAATGTATTTTTTTATGATTCGTCCTCAACAAAAAAAGGCGAAAGACCAAAAATTATTTCAAGAAGCAATAGGCAAAGGCGATAAAATTGTAACTATGAGCGGCATTCATGGTAAAATCACAAAAGTGAACGATTCAACTTTTGATATTGAAATTGCAAACAACGTAACTATCACTATTGAAAAATCAGTAATTTCATTAGATGTTACTAAAGCGGTTTATCCAAAAGATAAAGCTTAATTCATTTGAAAAAAATTGGCATCACTGGTGGCATTGGCAGTGGCAAAAGCACTGTAAGTAAAGTTTTTGCTTTATTGAATGTTCCTATTTACAATGC
>JBDKJJ010000295.1:0-2775 GCA_039796635.1 Bacteroidota bacterium | reverse complement strand
CACATATCTGATAATTATGGAATGGACCCTTTTATAAGACCACAGCTCAAGAAAATATTTCCAGAATTATCATTAGTAGAATTACCTTTTTCCCATCCCATTTACCACCAATCATTTCAATTTAACAGTGGCTTACCTAAAGTTCATGAACATGATGGCAAAGCGCCCCAAGGTTTCGGTTTGATCTATGAAGATAGATTATTGGTATTTTATGATTTTGAATGCGATTTAGGCGATGGCTGGGAGGATGCCGAAGTGCACCGCGATAGTGAAGCAGCCAGAATCAATGCGCTTAAAATGGGTGCCAATTTGATTCAATACGCATTCAACAGATAGTTACAATCCATTGTTAGAACAATTAAAAGTTTTACAAAAAAAATTTGTAAGGCAACGCAATTTCCGTTTACTTGCCCCTACTTAACGAAACACCGAATTGCGTTCTTAGAACTTTAATTCAACAATTTATTAATTACCTTAATTATACAATAGCCACCAATATTGTATAGTTATTTAACTTATTACAAATTGAAACTTGTAGTAGAACATCATCCTGAGTTGGTGAACATGTCGCGCTATTTTAAGCGTATAGAAGACTTGGCTACTCGTATGGGTATAAAACCCGAAGAGTTGGTCGAAGAAAAAAACTCCATGCGTGTGCATAGAGGAGGCGAAGCTTTGATCAATGAAGAAAGAAAGCAAGTTTTTAAAGCCGTAACCACCCTTAGGGTTGTAAAATCCTAACCCACCTTTTGGCGATCTAATTTTTCAAATCCATCATCATAATCACTGCGTAGTGTGCCACAGCACCTGTCCCAAATCAAAGTGTACAAACCATAATTTCCTTTAAAATTTTTATGATGCTGATTGTGTGCCACACCTGTATTGATCCATTTACCAAATTTTGATTTTATAAACCGTGCACTATAAAAATCATATCCTAGATGGCCATACACATTGTAGGCAATTTGTATCAACATAAAGATTAGTATAGCATACTTATGCACCGGCACTAAAAAAGCTATTAGCATAACGATGCCAGCCTCCAAAACAGCTTCAAGCGGGTGAAATGCATAAGCAGTAAAAGGAGTTGGGTTAGTGCTCTTATGATGCGTAAGATGTACCATCTTAAAAATTGAAGGCAAGTGCATGAATCTATGCATCCAATAAAAATAGGCATCATGGAGCAATAGCATATATGGAACACTTAGCACAAACCAAACTTTGTCAAATTCCTCAAAGCTGGTATATACCACATGATTGTACGGACGAAATACATACAATGCAACATAAGCTACAGAAGCAAATATGGCAATGCTTAACAATGAGAAAACAATATCGCGGATAAAATCAATATTGCGTGGTAAGCTTGATTGAATTTTATTATTCAGAAAATATCTTTTTAATATTTTGTAAAAAATCAAATAAGCCAATAAGCTAAACACCACATATCGTGAACCGATGGTTATTAAAAATTGGGTCCAATAAACTTGACCATTAAAATTAATCATAACACTTTTTAATTTATTTCAATTGCTTACGTGTACTACCCCGTTCACATTATCATAATCTGTAGCATAGAGCCGCAATGGAAGTGTGGCGGGGCCATTACTAACGCTACCATCTAGCATGCTAAATTTACTACCACAAGAAGCATCCACTAAAAATAAACCAGTGCTATCAATGCTCACTTGTGAAGTACCTTCATTGGGCAAATAGCTACAGGTGCGCTCTATAGCCACAAAAGTGCTAGGGCCACTTCTATAAACAACAATGCCTCTGTAACCAAAATTAAAATAAACCGATCCACCCACAGCATTTAAATTAATATTGCTTGGCTGATTAAGATACACGTAAAAATCAACTGGTACAATAGGAATCTGGCTATTATCTTCCTTCTTACATGCAGGGATGGTGAGCAAGAAGAATAAAATTAAAATAAAGTGCCTATAAATTCGTAGGATGATCATGTTAAACTTTGAACGCAAAATTACGTAAAGTGTTGTTGGTATGTATCTACTTCGAATTAAAACCATTATAAAAGTAGCGCTGGTAATAACCATCATTTGCATGGGAGCAAGCGCCAAGGCCCAAGATGTGAATGCACGCTCACCCATTCCTTCAGTGATGCCAAACAGTTCTAAAAAACAAAAAATTGCGGATAAGAAAAAAGAAGCCCGTAAACAAAAACAGCTAAAAGGTGAAGAAAAAGGCCGAAAGCGACATTATAAGCTTCAAGATAAGGCTGGCAAAAAACGAATGAAGGCCGCTAAGCGAAAATCAAAAAAATACAATAACAAACGTGCTCAGTAGGGAATGCTACTCCATTGTTAACCGCCTTAATTCAATCATTCGCCCAAAGTATTTCATTTCAGCTTTTCGATCAATGTATTTTGGTGCTCTTAATATGAAACTTTATAGTAGTTATTTAGTAACAATTTAAAATGAAATTGTAGTTAAATTAACTAATTTCGCAATCCATTTTAAAATATTCACTTAGAACGCTGTACATGAATTATCCTCCCTTAATTAGGCTATCCTTGCTTGCATTGGCACTTATTATAATTAGTGCAGGCTGTTTTCCTCAAAAAAAAATAGTCTATTTTCAATCTAACAAAGAGCAAACAGACTCGCTAGTATCCATTAATAATAATTATTTGCCCACCATACAGAGCAATGATGTGCTAAACATTTTTGTGACCAGCATTAATGCCGAAGTGAGCAAACTGTTCAACTTTGTTGACAATCCCAACAACGAACAAAATTCCAACGGATATT
>JBDKJJ010000294.1:0-8114 GCA_039796635.1 Bacteroidota bacterium | reverse complement strand
TGTAAGTATAACCCGATATGTGATACCATAGTTTGGCGATATGATTTTGGAGGGCTCGAAGGAAGATTTGAAGCACAAGCTTTTACCATGATGCCAGATGAAAGTATCTATCTTGTATTAGAAAATTCTTGGGTTAATGGCGGCGATATTTATCTAGTAAAAATAGATAGTACAGGAAAAATGATAAATGAGTGTTTGTTTCAAACCCCATCATTTACAAATAATAAAGCACCATTCCCTAATCCCTTTACTACCGAATTTAATATACAATTTACTGAAAATGTAAGTGAAGTAAATTTAACCATGTATAATGCTTTAGGGCAATTAACCACCACTACTACTTTATACCCAAAACCTACTGCCGAAGGTAGTTATTATGTAACTTATTCAGCGCCAACTTTAGCTAAAGGTTTGTATTTTTATCAATTAACTGCCAACAATAAAATTATTTCAAAAGGAAAAATAATGAAGCAGTAATACTATTTCAACCTACCCAATTTTTCAATCGCAGCATCTAAAGTCTGTTTCTTTTTGGCAAAGCAAAAGCGTAGCATTTTATTATCCATAGCTCTATGATAAAAAGCCGAAACAGGCACAGCCGCCACACCATATTCTTTAGTTAATCTAATGGCAAAATCTTTATCGCTTTCATCCGAAAAAGTACTATAATCTACACATTGAAAATAGCTGCCTTGCGCAGGTGTAAAGTTAAAAGGCAACGATGCTAAAGCCTGATTAAAATAGTTTCGTTTTTCTTCATAAAACTTTGGCAAATACAAGTAATTATCCTTGTCTTTTAAGTAATCATTTAAAGCGTATTGCATGGGTGTATTGGTGCTGAATACATTGAATTGATGCACCTTTCTGAATTCTTTCATCATGTTTTCGGGTGCTATTACATAACCCATTTTCCAACCCGTGGCATGCAATGTTTTACCAAATGAAAACACAGTGAAACTTCGTTCGGCTAATTTAGGATAACGCAAAACACTTTGATGTTTTTCATTATCAAAAATAATGTGTTCATAAACTTCATCGCTAAGCAACATCATATCGCTACCATCAATAATTTTTTGTAGTTGAAGCATATCGCTATCCGTCATAATACTTCCGCTTGGATTATGCGGCGTATTAATGATGATGAGTTTTGTTTTATGATTAATTCGTTTTTTTACATCTTCCCAATCTATTTTAAAATCAGGTGTTTTTAATTGAATGTAAACGGGCACACCGCCACATAATTCAATAGTAGGGGCATAACAATCGTAAGCTGGTTCAAATATAATTACTTCATCATTAGGATGAATCACGGCTGTAATGGCAGAAAAAATAGCTTCAGTACCGCCAGGCGTTATGGTAATTTCAGTATCAGCATTAATATCTACGCCATATAAATAATTGCATTTTTCGGCAATGGTTTCTCTCAACGAAAGCAAACCAGGCATAGGTGCATATTGGTTCATGCCTTTTTGATAATATTGATGAATTAAGGAAATGAGTTTTTCATCAACTTCAAAATCAGGAAAACCTTGAGATAGATTAATAGCTTTATGTTCATTAGCCAAGGCTGACATTACCGTGAAAATGGTAGTGCCAACATTAGGCAATTTGCTTTTAAGTGCTGATGGAAAAGGATTCATGTAAATTGAAAATAAAAGTGAAAATTATAACATTTGAATTTGAATTGAGATAAATTTTATAACAATTTGAATTGAAGATGTAATTGCTATTCATTAAAATGGTTGATTTTTGTAATCATCATTGTAAGCAAACTAAAATTGCTTTTTTAGTTCAATTTGTTTATTTTTGAAATCTTTTTCAGCCTTAATCCTTTTAAAACTAAAAATTATCAAAAAGCTAAGTTTAATAATTTTTATTGCAATGCTAAATTGCTTGTTTCAATCAAAAGTTGAAGCAAGTCATTTGGTGGGTGGTGATTTGACTTATAAATATTTGGGCAATAATAATTATTTAGTTACACTAACCTTATGGAGAGATTGTTTTAATTCGCAAACCCAATTTGATAATAGTGCTGATATTTATGTTTACCAAACCAATGGTTTTACAACAACAGCATTAGGAACATTAGTAAATACAGTAACCACAGGTGCTCCAGTGGGAGGCACAGCAGGGTCAACTGTTCCACCAAATGTTTACAATCCTTGTTTAACCCCCCCATCTAATATTTGTGTTAATCAGGCAATTTATTCAACAACAATTAATTTACCACCTATTGCCGGAGGCTATACATTACTTTATCAAAGATGTTGTAGAAATGCAAGTATTCAAAATATTTCAAACCCATCTTCAATAGGTGCAAGTTTTATGTGTGAAATACCAGATGTTTCTAACTACATAAATAGTAGCCCTACATTTACAAATTTTCCACCAATTGTAATTTGTCAGGGGGCAGTATTTACTTTTAATGGTAGTGCCATTGATACAGATGGGGATAGTTTAGTGTATTCACTTTACACACCTTATGAAGGCGGATCAAGTGGCGGAGGCGGAACAGGTGCAACTACATTTGGGGCTGTTACATGGACAAACGGTTATAGCTTAACCAATGTAATGGGCGGAACCCCACCATTATCCATAAATAGTTCAACAGGTTTATTATCAGTTACCCCACCAACAGCAAGCACATTTGTTGTTGGAATTGAGGTGAAAGAATACCGAAAAGGAGTGTATATTGGTACTGTACGAAGGGATTTTCAATTTAATGTTACAGCCTGTTCAAATACAGTAACTGCCTTTACTCCATCCAATTATACTGCAGGTGGAATTAACTATTGGCTCTCATGTCAATCGAATACTGTTTCGTTTACAAATTCAAGTTCGCCAATAAATAATTTAACCACCTTTCATTGGGATTTTGGTGTTGCGGATTCAACAAATGATACGAGCAATTTAATCACACCAACCTATACATTTCCTGATACGGGAACTTATGATGTGGTTTTAACAATTAACCCAGCATATTTAGCCCCATGTAAAAGTTCAATTACCCGAAAAGTAAGAGTCTATGCTCCATTCCATGTTGGTGAAATAGTTACTCCAACATTAACTTGTTTTGGTTCAGTAGTAAATTTTACTGATACATCAGTTTCGATTTTACCAACAACTGTTTATCGTGATTTTAAAGATGGAAGTTTTTCTACTCAAAAAAATACACTTCACATTTACAGCACACCTGGTACTTACAATGTAAAAACAGTTGTTAGAAATGCTATGGGCTGTAGTGATTCGGTTTATAACAAAATAATTATAACCCCAAAGATTACAAGCATTATTGCGCCTAATTTAAATTGTGATAGCACTGTTTATTTTCAGCCAGGAACATTGGCATCGGGTTATCTTTGGAATTTTGGTGATGCATTTAGTTTTAATAATACAACTTCAATTGACACACCAAGCCATTATTTTACTGTAAGTGGAAATTATACAATTAGATTAATCACATATCCTAACCAAGGTTGTTCGGATACAGCGTATAAAACAATCTATGTTTCATTAGGGTTAGAGTCAAATTTTAAGTATAATGATGTGTGTTTTTATGATTCAGCTAGATTTATCAATTCATCTAATCAAGGTGCAGGAACTATAACTATGCAGGTTTGGGATTTTGGTGATGGTTCAAAGAAGGATACCACAAATGCCATTCATCTTGCGCATAAATATGCAGCAGGTAAATATAAAGTGAAGCTATGGATTGCAAGTACTTCGGGTTGTACTGATTCCATGATTCAAACTATTAATGTTCATCCATATCCAGTCATTAATGCTTTACCGGCTGATAGTGTTAAACTTTGCTATTTAGATACACTTAAATTACAAGCCTCTGGCGGTGGCATTTATTCTTGGCAACCCAATTATAGTATAGATAATATACATTTAGATACTCCACGAATAAGTCCTGATACAAGTACCTTATATATTGTAACCGTTACTAGTCCTTATGGTTGCGTATATCAAGATTCAATTAAAGTAAATGTAATTACAAATATTCAGCATAGTGTTACTAACGATACTTCCATTTGTTATGGTGACACAATAAGATTGCATGCATCATCAACAGAACCTGGCACAATAAAATATTTATGGCAAACGAATTATAACATCAGCAAGTTAGATACATCATCACCATTAATATGGCCCAAAACAACTACTGAGTATAGTGTGTTAATTCGTTCGGGCAAATGCGGAAATTTTGATACCACCAAGGTTACAATTCTGCCTCTTTGTACTCCTTATGCAGGCAATGATATAATCATCTGCAAAAATTATAACACTACTTTACAAGCCACAACCGGAACTTATTATAATTGGAAGCCAAATTATAACATTAGCGATACAGCATTACAATTTCCAACTGTTTTTCCTGAAAAAACCACTACTTATTATCTTTCAGTAGTTGATACTAACATTTGCACCAAACCAGGCTATGATAGCGTAGTAGTATTTGTTGACTCATTTCACTATGCTTATGCAGGAAATGATACAAATGTGGTAGTAAATATTCCATTTAAACTAAAAGCTGAAGGTGGTACTTACTATCAATGGTTTCCTTCAACAGGTTTAGATTATCCAACAGCGCAAATACCTAATTGTGCTTTACAAGCTGATCAAGTTTATGTAGTTAAAGTAACCAACGAGAACGGGTGCTTTGCTTACGATACCGTAAAGGTTTCTGTATTTCCTGAGGTGGTAGCATTAATGCCAAATGCTTTTACACCAAATGGTGATGGAGTGGATGATGAGTTGATTCCTATTTATGCTGGGTTCCGAAGGTTAGATTACTTTTTTATTTACAATAGATGGGGCGAAAAAGTATTTACAACTAATCTAATGTACATCGGTTGGGATGGAACATTTAATAGCAAACCATGTGAAGTGGGTACTTACGTTTATTACATTAGTGGTATTGATGCTACTGGGAATGCATTTATTAAAAAAGGAGATGTTATTTTATTAAGATAAAAATCTATTCAGGAATTCTGCTCAACTAAATTTTTTTCGAACCAATTTCAAAGTTTCATTACTTAACTATCCGTTCAAATTTCAAATAATACCAATTCCAACAACAAAATAGTTTGGACTATTTTGGAGTTGTGAAGTGGTAAATGCCGATATAGTTTGAAAATAGTACAAATGAGTGAAACGTCCCGATTTCTTCGGGATGGACTATATTGAAAACGTAATCGGTATAACACTATTGTTAAATTTAATAAAGGAATTATAAAAAGGGTACAATAAAAAAAGCCACATTAAAACTAATTAATGCGGCTTTTAATTTTGATAGAAATATTTTATTCAACTCCTACTAATTCAACATCAAATGTTAAACATGAGTTAGCTGGAATTTTATCACCAATTGCTTGAGGACCATAACCTAAAGTTGAAGGAACAATAAAAGTAGCTTTAGCGCCTTTATTTAATAATGCTACACCTTCATCCCAACCACGAATTACCATACCTTGACCTAGTTTAAATTTGAAAGGTTGAACATGGTTAAATTCTTTTTCAATATTTGAATCGAAAATTTTTCCATCTAAAGTTCTTCCAGTATAATTCATTACAGCAGTTTTTCCGTTTTCAATATTTTCACCAGCACCACCTTTAGTGATAATATAATATAAACCGCTTTCAGTTTTTTTAACATCTTTCAATCCCTTTTCTGCAATATAGCTTTGTATCAATCCATCATCTTTACTCATTTGCATTTTAGCTTCTTCCATTTGTTTTTGCTGAGCAGCTTCTTTTGATTCAATGTTTTTTACAATGATAATTGTTTTAAATAATGTGCCTTTTTTAATGAATGGCGGACGTTGAGCATCATTTTTAAATATTGAATCAGAAGGAACAAAAAATACAGCGCTATCACCAACATGCAATTTTATCAATCCTTCCATTAAGTCACCTTTATAGGCTGGGGTTTGAATTATGAATTTTCTCAATCCGCTTTGCTGTCCCTCATAACTCTTGTGTGAATCCATAAATATTGAATCTTTATCAGTTGTATTCATAATATGAATACTAATGATATCACCTACTTTTGCAGTATCCTTACCTTCACCTGCTTTTAATATTTTATAAGTTACACCACCTGACATTTTTTTAATGCCGCCATTCGGATTACATGATGTGATAGCTATTACACTCAATGCTACCAACGAAAGTTTTAAAATGTTGCTCATTCTGTTTTGTTTATTTATTGTATTTGTTTTTGAATTAATTTAATTGATTTTTTATGGTAGGCAAAATACTTAAAAATGTTTCTACGGTTTGTTCTAAAGTTTGTGTTGAATGACCACCAGATGCATTTTTATGACCACCACCATTAAAGTATTTGCTACACAATTCATTAACTGCAATATCACCTTTACTGCGCAAAGATAATTTTACTCTTTCAGTTCTATCAATAATTAATGCAGCTAATTTTATTCCTTTAATAGATAATGGATAATTTACTAATCCTTCTGTATCACCTGTTGTGATTTTATATTCTTTTAACTCTTCTTTTGTAACGCTGATGTACGCTGTATTGTATTCTGGTAGCACTATCATTTTTTTATTAGTGCAGTAGCCAATAAAACGCAATCTGTTTTCAGTATTTGAATCAAATATTTGTTCAAACACATCAAATGGTTTTACGCCTTTACTTAATAATTTTCCTGCAATTTCATGAACTTCTTGTGTAGTACTATTGAATTTAAAACTTCCACTATCAGTTAAAATTCCGCTATATAAACATTGAGCTGAAGCATTATTTATTTTGTCTTCATCACCTAAGTGAGCAATAAATTTATAAATTAATTCGGCTGTAGCCACGGCTCTTGTATCAGCATAGGCAGCATCTTCAAAGCCTTCAGGATTTAAATGATGATCAATCATCACTTTCTTTGCCTTTGATGCTCTTACTAATTCGCCCATTTGATTTATTCTATCTAAATGATTAAAATCTAAACAGAAAATTAAATCGGCATTGGCTATTAACTCACGACTTTGTGTATCAGTTTTTTCAAATTCCCAAACTGTTTCATTGCCTGGCATCCACCATAAATTATAAGGATAATCAGTTGGTGAAATAACTTGTACTTGATGATTTAATTGAATTAAATAATGATATAAACCTAACGAACTTCCTAAAGCATCACCATCAGGTTTATGATGCGTTGTGATAACTATTTTCAATTCTTTTCCTGAAAATAAGTCCTGTTTTATTAATTCAATATTTGTATCGTTAAGCATAATTTTATTTACTAAGTTCTAAAAATAATACAAAACCACATCGCAACATATTTAGTATAGAATAAAGAAACTGTTGCTTTCTATGTTTAAAATTTATTTTCTATGAAATCTTAGCATATCATAAGATTTCAGAAGTAAAACATAATTTTTCGCAAGCGAAAATTTTTATTGTGCCTATGTGGTAAAAAATTTTTCTTTTAAACTAATTCTCCCCAAAGCGTTCCTGTTCCGCCTTTTGTAACTTTTACCTGTATATAATCACCTTTTTTTAAATTGCCTTTCGGGAAAATAATCATTTGATTTTGTGTATTTCTGCCCCACCATTCTTCATCGGGTTTTTTGTATGACGGACCTTCAACTAATACTTCAAAAGTTTTACCAATAGCATTTTGATTTTTTTGTAAAGAATAATGCCTTGTCTTTACTATGATTTCATCTAACCGTTTTTGTTTTACATCTTCAGGTATATCGTCTTTCATTTTTCTTTCAGCAGCAGTTCCGCTTCTTTCGCTATATTTAAAATGATACGCAAAATCAAATTTGCAGTAATCAAGCATATCTAAAGTATCTTGATGTTCCTCATCTGTTTCTGTACAAAAACCGCAAATCAAATCCGTTGAAACAGCACAATCGGGCATGATTTCTCTAATTCTATCAAACTTTGCTTTATACCATTCAGCTGTATAAGTTCGGTTCATTAATTTCAAAACACGACTATTTCCTGCTTGAATTGGTAAATGTATTTGCTTACAAATGTTGTGATATTTTTTCATGGTAAACAACACTTCATCTGTAATATCTTTTGGATGAGAAGTGCTGAAACGTACACGTAACAAAGGATTTATCAATGCTACCATTTCTAA
>JBDKJJ010000293.1:0-6812 GCA_039796635.1 Bacteroidota bacterium | reverse complement strand
TAAACATTTTCTATAGGCATTTTTTTTGAATTGTTATATAACCGCACAGATTTCGGACATACGAATCTTTTCCATTCACTTTAACATAAATTCGGCAATAGAGCTATGGTTATGGTTCTATAACCTCACCATGACTCGGTCATCTCCGATAGATGCGGAGTTCAAAACCTGAGCTTGTAGAAGGAAAACCATTATATAATACCGATTGCATTTTCAAAATAGTCCATCCCGAAGAAATCGGGACGTTTCACTCATTTGTACTATTTTCAAACTGTATCGGCATTTACCACTTCACAACTCCAAAATAGTTTGGACTATTTTGTTGTTGGAATTGGCATTAATAGTTCTTTTGAAAATTAATTCAATCCATTCTCCTCAAAAAAAAGCCATCGCAAAATTAATTGCGATGGCTTTTTACATTTTAACAAAACCAACTTATTACCAAACTAATCTTCACTGTTCACTTTTCTTGCAGCTCTTTTTTGTAATTGCTTTTCTTTTAATCCATGACGGATATAATACATGGCTGGTGATACAACTAAAGTTAAGAAAGTTGCAACTATCAACCCGTAAATTATTGTCCAAGCTAATGGGCCCCAGAATACAACGCTATCGCCACCTAACCAAATATTTGGTTTGAAGTGTGTAAACAATCCAGGGAAATCAATATTCACTCCAATTGCTAACGGAATCAATCCTAAAATGGCAGCGCAAGCAGTTAATAATACTGGTGTCATACGAGTAACACCGCCTTCAATAATAGCTTCACGAGCATCTACTCCACGGGCAATTAATTCATCAATAAATTCAATTAAGATGATACCATTTTTCACCACAATACCTGCTAACGCCATGATACCAACACCTGTCATTACTATTACCATACTATCGCCTGAAATTGCATATCCTAAGAATACGCCAATGAAACTAAAAATAATAGTAGTGAAAATGATTAATGGTTTTGATGTTGAATTAAACTGAATTACAATCACCAAGAACATTAATGCAATAGCGGCTAAGAAAGCTTTTCCTAAGAATGCTCCCGTTTCAGCTTGGTCTTCTTGCTCACCTGTTTGTTTGATTTCATAACCTTCAGGTAATTTGATATTAGTAAATACATCTTTCAATTCAGCATTGATTTCATTTGCATTGTAACCCTCTAATACATTACTTCCTAAGGTAACTACACGGCGTTGATTTTTACGATTAATACCACTGAAGTTGTTTGAGAAATCAACAGAAGCCACACTGCTCAAAGGAATTTGACGATATTGTCCGTTCGTCATATCACGGAATGAAATAATCAAATTCAATAAATCTTCAGGCTTGCTTCTATATTTTTTATCTAATTTAACCATCACCGGAATTTCATCATCACCATCTCTAAACTTTGAAGGATTAGCTCTATCACCATTTAATGCTGAAGATAAACTCATAGCAATTTGACCAACACTTAAGCCTTCACGTTGTGCTTTATTCACATCAACTTTTACTTTTAATTCTGGTTTATTCAATACTAAATCCGATTTCAATTCTTCAATTCCTTTCACACCACTATTGGTTACAACTGCTTTCACTCGAGCACTGATGGCAATTAAAGAATCAAAATCATCACCACTAATTTCAATATTCACTGGCTTACCTGTTGGTGGGCCATTACTTTCTTTATCAACGCTAACACGAACACCAGGTAATCCTTTTACTTTTTCACGAATAGCTGTAAGTATATGCGCTGTATGAGCTCCATGACGTTCTTCAGCAGGTTTAAACGCTACAGAAATTTTTGCTTTATGTGATTGAGGTGTTCTATCAGGCATTTGAGGATCACCTGCACCAATTGCCACATTTGAAATTACGCTTTCAACTAACTCATTTTTTTCACCAATTACTTCATACACTTTTGTTTCTAAAATTTTGGTGATACTATCTGTAAATTCTAAATCAGTTCCGATTGGTGTTTCAATATATACATAAACAAAGTTAGGGTCGCCGCTTGGGAAGAATTCAACTTTTGGTTTTCTGATACCAAATAACACAATACAACTAAAAACAAACATGGCAATTGTGCTCAATAAAATTTTCCAAGGATGTGCTAATGCCCATGTAATTAATTTTCGATAACCATTACGCAAACGTGGTAAAAATCCTTCTTGAAAACGATGAATCATCGGATTCAAAACATAATGCACTAAGCATAAAATTCCAATTATTACAAGCATTAAATTTCCTAATCCAAACATTGTTGTAGAACCACCTAAAGCAAATAGATAGAATATTACACCTAATATACCCAACAAAATAAATGCTTTTTTATATTTACTAATGCTTTCATTTTTAATGTCATGATCACGTTTCATAAATGAAACTGCAAATACAGGATTGATGACAAATGCTACTACCAACGATGCAAACAAAGTGATAATTAATGTCATTGGTAAGAAATACATAAATCTTCCAACAATACCTGGCCAAAATAATAATGGAAAGAATGGAGCAACATTAACTAATGTACCTGTTAATACTGGCCAGAATACTTCACCAGCAGCCTCTTTCACAGCCTCCATAATACTTTTATCTTTATGCTTATTGAAAATTCGATGTGAGTTTTCAATAACTACAATGGCATCATCTACTACAATTCCTAAGGCTAATAAAAATGCAAACAATACAATTACATTCAATGAAAATCCTAATCCTGGCATAAATAAAAATGCTAACAATGAACTTAATGGAACTGAAAGCCCAACATAGAAAGCATTTTCAACTCCCATGAAGAACATCAACACAATGGTTACAAACAAAAATCCTAAGATTACGGTATTAATTAAATCATTTAATTGTGTTTGAGTTTGAACGCTCAAATCAGCAGTGTAAGTAACAGTAAGGTCTTTAGGGAATTTATTTTCTTGAAAATCTTTTACTGATGCTTTGATTTTATCAGCAGCGTTAATCAAGTTTTCACCGCTACGTTTAATAACGTTCAACGTGATTACTGGCTTATGATCTAATCGAGCATAACTTTCTCTATCCTTGTAACCATCAGTAACTTCAGCTATTTCACTCAATTTCACCACATTCCCCATTCCTGCTTTAAAAGTTAAATCTCTTATTTGTTGAACAGATTTAAACTCTCCACTAACACGTAATGAACGACGCAACTCTTTCACATTAATATCACCACCACTGATGCTCATGTTGTTATACTTCAATGCATTTTCAACATCACTAAAACTTGCGTAAGCCGCTTGCATCTTGTATAAATCTAAATTGATTTTTACTTCTCTATCCAACGCACCAATGATATCACAACGAGTAATTTCCTTGTTGGTTTCGATTTTATCTTTTAAATCTTCTGCAAATTTTTTCAATTTAGTAGCATCATAATTACCACTTAAATTAATATTCATACATGGCATTTCACTGAAGTCAACTTCTTGTACTTGTTGATTTTTTTGAGCTTCAACAGGTAAATCAACTTTAGCTTTATCTACTGCATCTTTAATGCGTTGCTTTGCTTCTGCTACTTCAATACCAGTATTAAATTCAATAGTGATAATGGAAATACTTTCCATGGACGATGAAGTAACTTTCTTCACTCCACTTACTGATTTAATTTTTTTCTCTAACGGCTTAGTTACGGTATTTTCAATATCCGTAGGCGATGCCCCAGGATAAATAGTACTTACAAATACAGTTGGAATTACAATATCAGGAAAGCGTTCTTTAGGCAATCCTAAATACGTCATTAATCCTGCAATACTGAGCAATATAGTCATTACATATACTGCTGTTCTGTTTTTTATGCTCCAGTTGGTTACTGGAAATCCTTTTATCATTGTTTTATTTTTTTTTGAACCACAAAGACTCAAAGACAAAAGTTTTATTAAGCTTTAAGTTCATTGTGCTGTTATTAAATAATTATTCTTTTTATTCCATCTTTTATTAATGGTACATGAAAGTTGATTAAAAAACCAAGCCTTGAATCAGCTAATTTTAAATAACTTATTAATTGAGCTGTCCAAACAGGATGAAAATCTTGCTGTGCTTTTAACTCAATTATTATTAAATCATTTACCATAATATCTATTCTTAAACCATCTTGCAATTCAATGTTATCATAATAAATTGAAATTGGTTTTTGACGTTCATAATTAATTTTTCTTTTTTCTAATTCATAACAAAAACACTTTTCATAAACACTTTCTAATAATCCTGGTCCCATTTGTTTATGTATTTTATAAGCAATATCAACTATTTGGGTTGCTAATAATTCTTCTTCTTCACTTAATTTCTTATACATATACTTTCAAACTTTGTGTCTTAGTGGTTCTATTATGATATTACTTTTATAGTTTCACTTCTTGTCCGTCAATTAATTCTTGAAAGCCTGTACTAATTAATTCATCACCTTCTTTCATTCCATCAGTTACAATTATTTGTCCGTTGTAACTATCTCCTGTTTTAATAATCGAACGTTTTGCAATAATTTTATTTCCTTCATGAACAGCTAACATCACAAACTTTCCTTCCTCACTTGTTTGAATCAAATTTTCATTAATTACAATTGCTTTTGAAACTGACGCATCATTAATTTTTAAATTAGTAAGCATGTTCGGTTTTAATTCGCTACCAGCAATAGCCACTTCAACATTAAATGTTCTGCTTACAGGGTCAACACTATTTGAAGTATAACTTACTGAAGCATTCATTTCTTTATCTAAATCAGGTACAGCAATAATTACGCGATTGCCCATTCTTACTTTATTAATATAAGCATCCGCTAATTTTGCTTTTATTTTCATACTGCTCATGTTAATCACTTTAATTCCTGGTGATAACATACTTACCATTTCACCTTCTTTAATTTTTACTTCGTCTATTACTCCACTAAATGGTGCAATAATTTTTGAATAATTAATTTGAGCTTTAAAAGCTTCTACTTGTTTTTCGCCACTTTCAACTTGTGCTTTGGCTTGTAAATAATTTATTTCTGTTCCGATATGTTGTTTCCATAAATTTTCAACACGTTGAAAAGCAACTTTACCATTTGCTAAATTAATTTCAGCAGCAGCTAATTGATTTTGTGTTGCTGTTGCATCACCTTCGGCTAACACTTGACCAGCCTTAACTTGCTGACCTTCATGTACCAACACTTTTGTAATAGTGATTCCTGGCATTTTTGTACCAGCCCACACATTATCTTTTGCTTCCACATTACCTTGCGTTTCAATGAAATGATTGAAGGTAGATTTTTCAATTTTTGTTAATTGAACTAACTTGGTAACGCCTTCAGATTTAATGCCTTGATTTACTTCAGTTTCTAAGGTTTTAATTTTTTCACCTAACGATTTATACTCTGTTTTTAATTTTTCCAATTCAGCTTTTTTATCGCCAGCTTGTTTGCCACCGCATGAAGCCAAAACGATAGCCGCAGCAGTAAGAAGAATGTATTGTTTCATTTTATATAGATTGATGTTTAAATTATTAAATTATTTTTTGGTTGATTATTTTACTAAAGTACCCATTGCTTTTTCGTAATTTACTTTGGCAATATAAGCATCGTACAATGCACTGAAATAGTTGGTTTGAGCATCTTTTAATGATGTTTCGGCATTTAAAACTTCTAAGCTGCTTCCAACACCTTGTTGGTATTTAATTTTAGAAATTCGCACTACATCAGTTGCTAACTCCAAATTTTCGGATTGTGATTTTATAGCTAGTAATGAATTCTTAAGTGCAATATTAGATGATAACAAATCTAAGCTTAATGCATTTTTAAGATTAAATAAATCGTTTTCGTTTTTTTGAATTTCTAAACGGGTATACGATTTCCGATATTTATTCTGCAAACCATCAAAAATTGTAAAATTGAGCTGTAACCCAATGAATGCCGAATTATAAAATTTATTTAATTTGTTATACCATTCAAATTTATCACTACTATGTTGAGTATTGTAATTGCCAATAGCAACCAAATTAGGCAGTGTTCCTAGCTGGTAACGTTTTAAGTTGAGTTGGTTTAGGGTTTTTTGTTTTGATAGTAATTGATACTCAATTCTACTTTCGGGACGAAACGGTGCAGTATTTAAAACTGTGTTTTGTAAATCAGACTGGTTAAGTGTATCAACAAGTGAAATAGGTGCGTTCACATCATAGCCTATTTGAAATTTTAACAAAGCATCAGTAAGTAAGACCAATTCAGTTACTTTTTGTTGTTCAGTAAGCAAGTTGTTATATGTTACTTGTAATCGCTTTACATCAATTTGCTCAACAAATCCTTGTTTGTAATAAGCTTCAGTTTCGTTCTTAAGTTGTTCTAATCTGTTTGTATTTGCTATTAGCAACGCTAAGCGCTTTCTGCTTATTAGTACATTATAATATGCCTTACTTACTTGCTCAGCTATATCGTTTTTGCTACGAATAGTATTGTATTTCATTAGCGATTGCAGTTCTTTTTGAGCCTTTAGTCCCAAAAAATAAGTTGCATCGGCTACTAACCAACTTGCTGTAAAGCCTAATGATGTATTGTATCTAGTTCCAACTTCGGTAGGGTTGATATCATTACTTTTTGGCAATGCATTTAATGAATCATTATAGTTTGCAAGTTTTTTACCAAAATTAGGGTCAAGTTGAGCTAATGCGCCATACGCATCAGAGAATAATGGCAACGAAAAAGTTTTTGAATCAAAAATAAATTTTTGCTTTATCACATTATCCGTAATACCTGCCTGTGCCTTTACTTGTGGTAACCCAATCCCTCTAAATTCTTTTACCTTTCCTTCTGTTATTTTTTCATCTAACACAGCATTTTT
>JBDKJJ010000292.1:0-3817 GCA_039796635.1 Bacteroidota bacterium | reverse complement strand
TGTTCAAAACTGTTTTTCCTAATAAATCAAAAATTGTAACGTTTGCTTTTACATAATTTCCAATAATTTGAATTTCATTATTAGCAGGATTTGGGAAAATTGATGTTTCAAATTTTGAATTAATATTTTCTACGCTTGTAGCAGTTCTTAAATCAAAAGCAATATTACCAGGTGAAACACTTACATTAAATGAATCTTTAGGAAATCCATTTGCATAGTGAATATAAATTTTTCCTGTGTTAGTGAAATTGGTAACACCAGTATAAATTTCATTATTGATTGGATTTACAGCGATACCATAAATTTCTTTATTAATAGCAACTGGCGATACATTTTGAAAACCATTTAAATCAAATTTTCCTAAGTTAGTAGTTCCAAAAGCTTGATATAGAACATAATCATTATTAGAAATTGTTGTCATTGCTGATGTGCTGCAACCTGAACCGCTAATGATAGTTAAAGAGCTTCCATTAGCTGATTTAGTTGACATTTTAGAAACGCTTGACTTTGAAAAGTCATTATTATTTACTGTAATTAAATCAGTACCAGCCATCATTAAATTTTCAGGATTTGTTGCGCTATCAGCTAATACAATTTCACGTTTGTAGTTTTGAGCATTTAAATTTACTACTCCAACTATTCCCTTATAGTTTCCAAAATCAAAACCATTATTTACTGCAATGTATGCTGTGTCATTATTTACAACAATTTTATCCGAAGCATAGGCAGGGCCATTTGTGGTTGTTAATTCATAAATAAAATTCAAATTATTTTTATCATATACTTGAAAGTAACTAGTATAAGTAGCTAAATATTCGCCTCTTGAAACCAATAATTGGTTGTTCCAAATGGCTAATTTTCTAACACCAGCTAAATTCACTTGCTTAACTAATGCATAAGTGTTTGCATCATATTTTAAAATTTTATTGTCAGCTGCTACATAGATAAATCCATTATCTACAATTACATCTGAAGCAAATTTACTTCCGTTGATGATATCAATTGATTGGTAAACTTTAGAAATTGGATTATATACACCTACTGAAACAGGAACTACTTGAGTAGCTGTTGAGTAATTATAGTAACCTTCATTTACTATTACTACTTGGTGTAAATAATTTTGTGCATTTGCAAAAAGCACAGATAAAGCGAAAATTGCTGTTAGTAAATTTTTCTTCATGATTGATGTATTTATTTTATTGTTAGTTATTTAAGTAATGCGGAAATAAAATGGATAATAAACTAATGCACTTAATGAAATGTGCAGCAATTAATCATAAACTTTTCTTCCCGAAAGTGTTGATTCGATATTTTGATTTTGGCAGGTCTTCTGACTTAAGTTTTAATCAATTTGCCTTCCCATCAAAATGATAGTGGCTTGAAGAATTGATGAATTGTAGATACCTACAAATAACTTTTACAGCACCGGGAAGTGTTGCAGATTTTCACTGCATTCCCTTTTAATGAATTGATTTTTAAAAATCATATCAACCAAAAGCGATGCAAATGTAAATTAAAAAAAATGGTTACAAAATTTATTTTTTTGCAACCATTTTTTTTGTGGATAAAATATGAGGATTGAATACGCTATTCAATAACAACTTTTTTGTATTTCACTTCTTTATTTTCATTTGTGATGGCTATAAAGTAAAATCCCTTAGCTGCATTGCTGCAATCAATTTGTACATATTTAGTTTTATAAATTATAGGCATCATAATTTTTTGACCTACTGAATTTAAAATTTCAATTTGCTTAATAGTATGATTGTTCCAATCAATATTAAATTGTTGTGTGGCAGGGTTTGGAAACAAAACTATTGATTCATCTTGCATTTTATTTATTTGTTGAAATGATAAAGGATAATTTACAGTGAAATTATAAATTATAGATTTTCCGAAATCACCATTAAATGATTGAATGGTTTTGTTATTCATATCTTTTATTTGGCATTTTCCTGCCCCATCTGAATTTGCCCAAAAATCAAATCCATCGTCATCACTATCTAAAATTTCCAAGCTATAACATCCTGGTGATATGGTGAAATCATCATAATAATTTGAATTATTGTTCATACTATCTTTAGTAAATAGTACAGTACCACTTGCATCTTTTAAAATATATGAACTTTCAGATGCTGCTTGATTTGTTCGGAACCAAATGGTAAACTCAGATGGTAAAACTGGCGGAATATCAAATGTGCTTTTCATTGTATTGTTGAATGAATAAGCATCTGAGCCATTGTTAGGATTTTTTATACTAACATTAAAAATATTATTGGTAGTAGCATTTATGCCTGACCATAAGTTTCCATCAACAGGCAATACAACTTCTGTTGTTTCTAAAAAATTCAAATTGCCATGCCATGTATAGCTATTTTTAGTTGAATTATTATTCACCCAATATTCAATTACAAGGCTTGTAAGTGCCGTTGAACCTGTATTTTTAATTACTATGGTTGGGTCAGTACAAATTGTATTAATTCTTAAATACTCAATTTTTTTTGATGGTGTTTTAATATCAACAACAGCTGCATCTAAACTGAAATTCGGTGCACCATAACCTACCAATTGTGAGCTTACCCAATATCTTGAATCGCCCCAAGCTGTATCAATTCCATAGTCAATTGTTGCAAATCCACCTGTTGAAACATAGTTTGTAATATCATATTCTTTTAAATCGGTAGGTGCACCAGGGCACCAACCTGCTCGGTCATAAATCCATGTACCGCCTTGAGGATAAATTGGATTAGATGCGCAAGGTTTCCAAACATCCCAATGAAATTCTTTATTACCGCCATTAATATTTATAAAATGTTTTTGCGGAATAAATTCACCTTCTTGCCCATGACCTGTAATGGCTGTTCTGATTTTATATGATGCTGCATTTGTACTAAAATTAAGTGAACGTGGCTCAAAATAATTATCGTTTCTAATGTTTGCAATATTGGCATTATCTACTTTCCAAATGTTGCTAATGTTTTTCACATCATGTGGTGGTGTACCAACTATGTACATAAATTTAATATCCAATTCTTCTTGCCATTGTCCGCCAGCATCAATTGACATTAGTTTTTTTCCTTTTAAAATTGGTGTTAAATCAGTAACATCAAATGTCCAAGTTTTGCCATTTGGTCCTAAATCTAATCCAATTCCGTAAGGAGTTACAAATGACATTATTTGAAAACGTGATGGAAAAATTTGATAATAATTAAGTGTACCAATATTAATAGTTCCTGCCGTTGGAATTAAGAATGAATCAATTGCAGCTCCTGTTTCTGCATCAAACTTGTAAGCGTAACCTGATGTGTATGATACAGTGGTATCATAAGCTATAACTTTATTGTTTGAAACTTTATAGCTGTAAACAGTATTTGGATTGTTAATTATTGAATCAATAATAGTATCATAAATAATTGTTTGATTATAATTTCCTTGAACAAATGTTACAGTAGGGCGATAATTAGATTCATGAAATCCTTTAAAAATATCAGCAGCTTTTATTTTTCGCCAAATAGGATTACCATTCAAACTTGCTGATGTTAAAGCTGTTGAACTATCAGCAGTTAGATTACCTGAGCCTTCATTAAAATTATAATGAGCAATTAAATTTGAAAAATTAGGATGAGAAAAATTAATTGATTTATTCATCCAATTTTGAATTGTGTTGGCTGAAAGTTCAGTATTCCAAATTGAAAACTCATCTATTTTACCGAAGTAAGGATTTATTAATCCATGTTGATTCCCAATTTGAAAATCGGTAATAGCAATTGGAATAGTTTTACCTGTTCCGCTTTGAAATAATACACCATTCAAATAA
>JBDKJJ010000291.1:0-2984 GCA_039796635.1 Bacteroidota bacterium | reverse complement strand
CTACCCTTTTACTACAAACGATTCCATAAAATTTGAAACTTTAAAATTTTATGTTTCAGCAGTTCAGTTATTGAACAATCACAAAGTGGTTTTTTCTGAAAAAAATAGTTTTCATTTAATTGATATAGAAGATAGTGAAAGCATGAAAATAAATTTACCATCACCAAATAATCTTGAATTTGATGAAGTAAAATTTAATATTGGTATTGATAGCATTACCAATGTATCAGGTGCTATGGGCGGCGATTTAGACCCAATTAACGGAATGTATTGGACTTGGCAAAGCGGCTACATTAATTTTAAATTAATGGGTTCAAGTTCAGCCTGTAAAACCATGAACCATCAATTTGAATTTCATTTAGGCGGCTATCAACATCCTTTTAATTTATTGCAAACTATTGTATTAAATTCAAATAAAAATTCACTTTTAAAAATTGAGTTTGATATTCAACAATTTTTATCAGGAATTGATTTCACAAAACAAAATCATATCATGTCGCCATGTAATGATGCAGTTTTATTATCAAAAAAATTGAGTCAGTGTTTCAAAATAAACTAAAATGAAAATCATAGTACTTAGTTTATTGGTGTTGATTTGTTGCGGCTTTACCGTTAAACAATCATTATTTATAGTGCCTAAAAAATGGGCAAAACCTGTGTATGATTTTTCACAAAATGAATTATCTGAAAATAAAATTGAGTTAGGTAGGCAATTATTTTACGACCCAATTTTATCGGCTGATAATAAAATTTCATGCGCTAGTTGTCATTCACCTTATAACGCTTTTACTCATATTGACCATGCTTTAAGTCATGGTATTCATGATAGCATTGGCACTCGAAATTCACCAGCATTATTCAACTTAGCTTGGCAAAAAAAATTTATGTGGGATGGCGCCATTGTTAATTTAGATATGCAAGCCTTAGCGCCAATTTCACATCCTGCTGAAATGGGAAGTTCAATAAATTTAGTAGTAAAAAAATTGAGTGCATCAGCAAAATACAAGCAACTATTTTTCGATGCATTTCAAGATAGCAGCATCACAGGGCAACACACATTAAAGGCTATTGCACAATTTATGATTACCTTAGTAAGTGCTAATTCAAAATATGATAGAGTAAAAAACGGGCAAGAAAAATTTAGTGTTGAAGAAGCAAACGGTTATAAATTATTTAAAAAGAATTGCAATAATTGTCATACCGAGCCATTATTTACAAATGAAAATTTTGAGAACAATGGCTTAGCGGTTGATCCACAATTAAATGATTTTGGCAGATGGAAAATCACTCATTTAGCAAAAGATAGTTTGTTATTCAAAGTACCCAGCTTACGAAACATAGCTTACACAGCGCCTTATATGCATGATGGCAGATTCAAAAAATTATCGCAAGTGATTAATTACTACATGATGGGAATAGTGCAGCATAAAACATTAAGCAAACAATTGAACAAAGGAGTTTATTTCACAAGTAATGAAAAAATAGAATTATTAGCTTTTTTAAATACACTAACAGATAAAGAATTCATTTCAAATCCTAAATTTTTGCCACCACCAATTCAGAAATAATTTCATCAAAAAAACAAACAATTAAAATACAATAACATGAAAAAATTACTCATCATTTTACTATTAGCAGCCAGTGGTTCAGCTATGGCGCAAGTTACTGACCCTATGATTACCAATTGGTGGTTCAACACTACCAACAATATGTACAAAGGCATTTTAACCGATGTTGAAGCAGTTTACTACACTACATCAAATGTGTATGTAAAAACAAGCGGCGTTCCCAATTATTATCGTGATAGTGTAACTCACAATGACGCTAAAGATTTGAATGCAACTTGGGTTTTACCACGTGTGCCTGCTGTGGCTACTAATCATGCTGGTGTTCAAGGCGGACAAATTGGTTTATTAGCTGATGCATCCGTTGTGTTTCATCCTGGGGATGCTCAAAGCTATAACAATGCTGGTGTTTGGAACAGATTAGCTTACTATTTTGAAGGAATGGATATGGATTTAAGCAACGGACATAGCACCCCAACCAATATGTATCATCATCATTTTGATGATTTAAAAGTACATGATTTCAATGCAGCTAATCATTCACCGATTGTTGGTTTTGCATGGGACGGATACCCAATTTATGGGCCTTATGGCTATGCAAATGCTGACGGAAGTGGTGGTATTATTCGTAATACAAGTAGCTATGTAACATCAACAGCTACTACTCGAACTAATGGCCCAGCAGTTAGCGCTCAATATCCAATGGGTTGTTTTATTGAAGACTGGAGTTATTCTGCTGGTAGCGGAACTTTAGACCAATACAATGGTAGATTTGTAGTAACACCTGAATATCCAAATGGAACTTATGCTTATTTTACTGCCGTTGATGCTTCATTAAAACCAACTTATCCTTATTTCATTGGGCCAACTTTTTATGGAAATTTTTCAACTGTAAATGTTGGACCAAATGGCGGCAATTCAACAGTTGCAGCTGGTGCTACTCAATATATTCCTGCCACTACTACAGGTAATATTGATGTGCAAAATATTGAAAGTAATTTTCAATTATATCCTGTGCCAGTGGTTGATGTTTTGACAATTAAATCAAAACAAACAGCAAATTATTCCGCTGTAATTTTTGATGTAAATGGTAAAGTAATGAGCAATTCAACTTTTACATCTTCTGAAAAAATAAATATGAGTTCATTCACTAATGGCGTTTACTTTGTTCAAGTAACCAACACCATTAATGGTGAAGGATTCATGAAACGAATCATTAAAAGATAATTTTTTTACTATCACCCTTTTAAAAGCATCAACTTACGGGTTGGTGCTTTTTTTTGTTCTAACATTTTCATGTCAACTTCATTTTAAAATAGAAAATCAGTTAACTAAAATTTCTATTTATTTTGCGGCATAAATTTAATGGAGTTGAACAATAAAGCATTTCAAATATTAAAAATCAGCAATTATCGCAAC